>JAGDBW010000002.1 GCA_017958845.1 Clostridia bacterium
ACCGCGCGGAATATGGTATAATATATTCTGTTCAAAATATTGCAAACAGACCCATCACGTCCCTTTTGCCCCCGCCGGGGAGCCCAGGGAACGCACAAGGAGAAGAGCCATGAGCGCCGCATCCCGCCTCCTCGCGGTCCTCGCCCGGCGAGGACTGACCCTCTCGGTCGCGGAGTCCTGCACGGGAGGGCTGGTGTCCCATCTGCTGGTGTCCGTCCCCGGCGCGAGCCGTGTATTCGCCGGCGGAGCGGTCGCCTATTCCCCCGCGCTCAAAGAGCGTCTGCTGGGCGTCTCGCCCGCGACCGTCGAGCGGGAGACGGTCGTCTCCGCCGCGGTCGCCGAGGAGATGGCGCGCGGCGCGGCCGAGCGTCTGTCGACCGACGTCGCCCTCTCCGTCACCGGCGTGGCCGGTCCTCCCTCGCCCGACGATCCCGCGCCCTGCGGCACGGTCTGGTTTGGTCTGTTTGCCCCCGACGGGGTCCGTTCGACCGTGCGCCGCTTTCCGGGCGGGAGAGCCGCCGTGCGCCGCGCGGCCGCCCGCTTCGTTCTGCGCTGGGCGGAGAGCGTCCTCGCCGGTTCCGCTCCGGCCGCCCCTGCCGCCGACTGATCGCCCCGCCGCACGACGCGGCGGGACAGACAAGGAGATAGAGTCATGTTTCGTACATTCAGAAAGATCGGGATCCTGACCTCGGGCGGCGACGCCCCCGGTATGAACGCCGCCGTGCGCGCCGTGACGCGCGCCGCGCTGTCCTGCGGCGTGGAGGTCATGGGCATCTACCGCGGCTACAGCGGCCTCATCGACGGAGACGTCAAACCGCTGGGCCTGCGCGACGTTTCCAACATCCTCAACCGCGGCGGCACCATCCTCTACTCCGACCGCTGCCCCGCCTTCAAGACCGAAGAAGGGATGAAAAAGGCCGTGGATACCTGCCGTCGGCTGGATATCGACGGGATCGTCGCCATCGGCGGCGACGGCACCTTTCGCGGGGCGACCGACCTGACCCTGCGGGGCGTGCCCTGCGTCGGCCTGCCCGGCACGATCGACAACGACATCACCTCCACCGACGAGACCATCGGCTTTGACACGGCGCTCAACACCGTCCTCGACATGGTGGACCGTCTGCGCGACACCTGCGAGTCCCACGCGCGCTGCAACGTCGTGGAGGTCATGGGGCACCACGCGGGCGACATCGCCCTGCAGAGCGCCCTGGCGGTCGGCGCGACGGCGGCGGTCATCCCCGAGATCCCGTTTTCGCAGGACGAGCTGTACGAAAAGATCCGCCGCAACCGCAAACTCGGAAAGCGCAACTTTATCGTCATCGTCAGCGAAGGGATGGGCCCCGACTACGCGCCCCAGTTGACCCAACAGATCCAGCAAAACACCGGCGTCGAGTCCAAATTTGCGCGTCTGGCGCACGTCGTGCGCGGCGGTCAGCCCACCCTGCGCGACCGCGTGCTGGCCACCATGATGGGCGAGGCGGCCGTGGACGCCCTCTTTGACGGAAAGAGCAATCTCGTCGTCTGCCTGCGCCACAGCGGGATCGTGCTCACCGACATCTCCTACGCGCTGGCGCTGGACCGTATGTACAAGGGCCTGCTGAGCCCGGGCGAGTTGGACGCCTTTTCGCCGGAGCATATCGCCGAGATGAAAAAGACCTGTGACGAGCGCCGCGCCGCCATGCAAAAGATGTACGACGCGCTCAACCGCCTGGGACTCTGAGATGAAAAAAGAAGACAGAGACGATCGCCTGCTAGAGACGTCCGAAGACGCCTCCTTTCCCGCCGGGATAGGCGGTTTGCGCCCGCGCTTTTCGTGGCGCGGATGCGGGCTGATCCTCTCCGACGTGCTGCTCGGCGCGGCGCTGCTCTCCCTCTTGGCGCTCCTCATCTGCAACGTCCTGCCCACCGACGACTTTCCCGCCTGGGTCAGCCCGGTCCTCTCCTACACGGTGCCGGGCGGCGCCGCCGCCGGCCTGCTCGTGCGGGTGCTGGTCTGCCGAAAGGACAACCACTCCACCGCCTCCTATGCGCTCAAGGTGACGGGCTGCGTCATCCTGCTGCTCTCGGTGCTCTTTTCCGTCTGTCACCGCCTCGGGCTGTTCTGACAGCGAGGCGGCGACCCGGCAGAGCGCCCTCCGCCGAGAGCGTTTGCCCTGACGACCTGACAGCTCCGGATCCGCGCGGCGACGACTCGCGCGCCCCGGGCAGACCATCCGTGGCCCCGGCCGCCCCCTCGACAAAAAAACAAAAAACGCGCCGCTGCGCGTTTTCTTTTTTTCTTGCGTTGTCTTCCGTTTTCCGGCGGGCGGCGTCGGCCCGGTCTTCGCGGCGGCTCACGTGGCCGCGCCCGACAGACCCTGCTCGATCTTTTCCTGCGCTTCGGCGAGCGAGAGACCCAGCACAAAGGAGAGCTCGCCCGACAGATTGTCCATGGCTTTCTTTTCGTTGTCGGCGTCGGCGTCGGTCAGCCGCCGGCCGGCGCGCCTCACGATCTCGCGGCGGAGCATCACGGTGCGCAGCAAGGCGGCCGCTCCGTACGGGTCGGTGGTGCGCAGCGTCTCGCGATAGATGTCGCGGCGGTGCTTTTCGGAGGGGACCTCCAGCGGCGCGATCGCCGGCAGCGCGGCCAGCAGCGCCCGGGCCTCGTCCGGGCTCATGGGCGGGCGTTTGACGACCGATTCGTTGTCCACCGGCGAAAAGATCAGGGAGGAGGCGGACGCGTGGACGGGGTGCAGCCGATAGTACGACCGTGTGTCGGCGGGGTCGAGCGGCGAGGGGCCGATCTCGCGGATCTCGCACAGCCCGTATGAGCCGTATACCATATAGTCACCCGTGCGATACCTCGGTCAGGCCTCCTTTCCGGTCGATGTGGGGCAATGACGCGCCGTCTGTATGTATATACTATTTTGATTATACCATATACGGCCCGCCCGTTCTATGCGTCAAAATCAACAAAAACCCCACCTCCCCGCTATC
>JAGDBW010000113.1 GCA_017958845.1 Clostridia bacterium
CGACAAAGACGATATCGCCCACGACGCTGTGCGGCACTTTGATCTTGTCTCCGATATGCAGTTTTCCGAGCGTTTTGATCAGAGAGGCGTGTGTGACCAGAGCTCTGCGCAGCTGCTCCAGATATTTCATCCGCTCTTCCTCACGACCCACTGATACTTGGCGGGATATTCCTCGTACCACACGACGACGGTATAGGTCGCGCCCCGTGCCGGCACAAAGACGCCGCCCGCGCAGTCGTCGCCCGTGGCGTAGGAGTCCGGCATGTTCGTGTACGAAAGAGTGATGTCCGCGTCGTCGGGCGTGGAAAAAGAGAAAGAAGCGATAAAGCCGTCTTCGGGCGCGAGCGGAAACGTCAAGGAAAGAGAAGTCGCTTCAAAAGAAGCCGCGCGATAATCGTGGTCGGAGAGGACGGCGATCTCCACCTCGTTGTTTGCGCCCGGCGTCACGTACACAAAGGTCGTCTTGCTCTCCTTGGACGCGATGAGTGAGAGCGCCTCCGCCACGTCGCCGTCCGTCTCGGAGAGCGCGTCGGCGATCTCCTTGAGCGTGTCGTAGGCCTCGCCCGCGCCGCCGAGCAGCGAGCTGCGCATAGCCGAGACGGCCGCGGCCACAAAGGCGGTGGTGGCGACCTTGGTACTGTTGTCGCCCGTCTGCGGGGTGACGGCGGTGGGAGAGCCGAAGGCAAAGTCGGACAGCGACGCCCATTCGACGTCAAAGTCATCGTCGGAGCGCTTGCTGAGAACGAGACCGGCGCCCCCGCCGCCGGGCACGTTTCCGTCGCGGCCTTCCAGGATGGCGAGATACAGCGTCTCGTAGCGCTCCACCAGATCCCTGACCCACGCGGTGGTGGCGATCCGGGAGGAGTCGTCGGAGGAGGAGGGGGTGGAGGCGGTCGGCGCGCCCGAGAGGGCGGGGGAGTCCAGCGGCGCGAGCGCCGCGAGGATCAGATCGAGATAGCTCGCCCCCACCTTGAGATAGGTGGCAAAAGTGCCGTCCGAAATATCCCCGAACAGCCGGGAGAGCGGCACGTCCTCGCCCGACGGACTCGTCAGGCCCGTCGGGATCATGGCCGCGACGGATTCCTCGCCCGTCTCGCCCAGGGCTGTGACGAGCGCGTTGAACCGCTCGACCAGCAGCAGAGGGAGCGCGTCAAAAGCCGCCCGCAGCTGCGCCGAGGTGTAGCCCCGACCGCCAAAGGCCGGCGAGGCGTTGGGGTTGGCGGGCAGGGAGGCCACCTTTCGGCTGTCGACCTCCGACGGAGTGATGAAAAGATTGCTCATATGGTTCCTTTCAGGCGGAGACTGTCTCCGCGTCGGTTTTTGACGCGGCGACAGCGCCTCCGCGTCAGTTTTTGATGCGGCCGGCGACGCCGCAGCGGTAGGTCACGGCGCCAAAGCCGAAGGGGCGGGCGTAGCCGTCGGAGTAGAGCGCGTACTGCTTGTGGATCCAACGGCGCGTCTTTTCTCTAAAGCAGACCTGCCCCTGCCGCCCGGTCGAAAAGCCGGCGTTGCTCATGTCCGTGTCCGCAAAGTCGGCCTCCGCCTCCACGGCGTATCCCACCGTCTGCCAGTCGTCGCGGTCGGTGCGTACCCGCAGGCAGAACCGCCCGCCGGGCATCGACTTGGTGCGTACGACGGTGCCGCGTTTGTCGGTGTGTTTGGTCAGGTGGGGGATGCCGGCGCAGTCGGCGGCGGTCACCGCCCCCGCGAGGTAGCGGTGCCGGCAGATGTGATAGTCGCCGCGCGGGATGCGCCGCCGCACGCTCCCGTCGCTCAGACGTACGGTCTCGGCTTTGTCGGTGTTGGCGACCAGGAGATCTCCCTCCGCCGTCGCCAGCCACAGACTGTCCCGCACGGCGGCGACGTGCGCCGCCGGCACAAAGCGGCCGCCGATCCGCTCGTCTGTCGCCCGCAAAAGAAACAGTCCCTCCTCCGTGCGGGCAAAGGCGCCGGTCGTCTCGTCCTCCCGACCGTCGGTATACACGCGGCGCAGGGGGCCTTCGATGATGCGGCCGTCCGCCTCGGCCGAGAGATACCCCTCGGGCGAGCCGAAGGGGATGTCGTCCGGGTCCTCGGCCAGCCGCAGCTCTTGTTGCCCCGACCACAGCGACGCGACCCCTTCCGGCCACGCGCCGGCATAGGCAAAGCAGGCCGTATCCTCCCGCCACGCGCCGATCCCGTCGAGCAAAAACCACTCGTACCCCCGATCCCCCGACGGGGCGGTATGGGTGCGGCGGCTGTCGGCCATATAGACGCGGCCGCCGGGCACGAGCAGGAGCAGGTAGCCGTTCCACTCGGCCGCCCGCACGCGCGACAGATCCTCCGAGGACAGCCGCGCGTCCACCGTGGTCGAGCGGTGACACAGCGACCGCTCGCCGGTCACACGGGAGAGGATCGTGGCCTCCAGTCCCCGCGGGGAGACAAACACCGTGTCGTCGAGAAAGTTGACGGCGCACCCGACGCAGCCCGGCCCCATCGTGCCTGTCTCGGACGGATAGACGCGCGGGGTCAGCGCCTGCCCGGTGCTCTCGGGGGTGTGACAGCACACCGACGCGCCGTCGGAGACCGATCCCTTGTAGACCAACAGACGCTCAGAGGTGGCCGACATGGCCACGTTTTCGGTCTCGGCGTTGCCGTCCTGCACAAAGTTGCAGACGCCGATATAGTCCGGCCGGTTGCGCCCGCCCGGATCCCGCTCGGAATAGAACACCAGCCCCGGCGCTCCCGGCACCCCGGTCAGAAACACCCGCCCGTCGAACATCACGCCCAGACGGGCGCGGGCCACGTCGACGGCCGGACGGCTCGCCGCG
>JAGDBW010000114.1 GCA_017958845.1 Clostridia bacterium
CCAGATCGACGCCGAACTCCGAAAAGAGCAGGGCCTTGCTCCTCCCGGACTCCTGACTGCGCTGCCACAGGTCCGGCGGCGCCAGCGTCGCGTAGATCGTCTCGCCCGGCGGGGTGCGGCGCAGCATCTCCTCGCAGGCGCGGGAGACCACCAGGTCCTTTTGAGACAGTTCGCGGTACACCCACGCGTCGCCGTCGGGATCCAGCGCGATCCACAGGCACGCCAGACAGTCCAGCCCGTAGTCGACGGTGCGGAATCTCCGCCACTCCCCCGGCACCGAAAAAGGCGGGCAGGTGTGCGTCTCGTACGAAAACTCCGAAAAAAACCGCCCCTCAAAGAGATCCCATTCTCCCTCCAGCAGCGCCCGTCTCTGCGTCTCGGGCAGGGCGAGCAGGCGCGCGCGATAGCCTGGATCGGCGCGGCACAGATACGGGTTTTCGTCCAGGCGCGCGGGGATAAAGAGGCGGGTGCGCCCGCCTTCTTCAAAGAGCTGTCCGTGCGGGGCCGGATCGACAAAGCGGCGTTTGACCCACACGTGGCCGACGCCGCCGGGGTTGGTGGAGGATTTGACGCGTTTGGGATAGCCGTTGGTGCCGCGCAGACGCGAGAGCAGATACAGATACTGAAACTCGGAAAAGTGCGTCAGCTCGTCAAAGCGGATCACGTCATACTCCGCCGACTGGTACCGAAAGACGTCGCCCTCTCCGGCGCAAAAGCCAAAGTCGATCAGCGACCCGTTGACAAAGCGGCCGCTGTGAGCGGAAACGGAAAACGAAAACAGAGAGGCGGGATAGAGCGTGCGCGCGCAGCGAACAAGCGACATCTCCAGCTCCGGGAGCGTGCGCCGCAGGATGAGCTGGCGGCTGCGGGGATAGGAGAGAGCGTAGAGCAGGGCGTCGATGAGCTGCGCGTGCGACTTGCCGCCGCCGGCCGCGCCGCCAAAGAGTACTTCGTCCGCCTCTGCTTCGACAAAGGCGAGCTGCTTGTCCGAGAGGGACAGCTGCAGGTTCATCGTTCTACCCGGATGCGCACGTCCAGCCGCCGCTCGGCCGTCCCCGACGGCCACAAGAGAGCCGGTTCGGAGAGCAAATAACGCGCAAAGGCCGCGTCGCACCGGCGACCCAGCCCCCAGTCGATGATCTTGTCGCGGAGGATGGCCCCGGCCTCCTCGATGGCCGCGTCCAGATCCGGGTGGATCTCTGCCAAATACAGGATATCACGCAAAAACCCCCCTTCCCCATGCGCAAATTTGACAAGGGAAGGCGGATCGTCCGGACTCCCGGCAGAAAAGTATCGGATCAGTCTCAGCGGCAGATCCCGCGCGTACTCCATACTCTCTCCTCTCGGACGGCCGACCCGAAAAAACACCCAAACGTCGTCGTTTGCCGCATTTTGCGGCGGTGTGTTTGGCCGGCCGTCCGAGAGGATTGTAGCACGCGCGCGGCTCCGGATTGGGTCAAGCGGGACACTCGCCGCCGCTCTTGACCCGATCCCGCCCGGTTTTGTCCCGCCCGGCGGGTTTAGGACGCAAGCGGAGGAAAAAGAAACACCAAAAAAGCCCGGCCGTCGATTGACGTCCGGGCTCTTTGGTTCATCCTCAAACAAGCAGTGCTGTGCGGTGAAATACCGGGAGCAAAAATAGGACGTCGGGTTTTGATCAAGCCCGACGTCCAAAAATCATTTTCGATACCAGTAGTAGGACATATAGTTGGTTTTTAGGTTTATCGCATTGGTCAAAGCATTCGTGACCGATACAATCTCTCCATTGCCGACACCGTATTCTTTTGTTACGTACCAATCACTCGTGTTCTTGAAGTTGGCGCTCACCAAATCGTCACAGTAGTAGAATGCATTCTTTCCGATGCTGGTGACACCGGAGCCGATCGTGATCGAGGTCAGACC
>JAGDBW010000115.1 GCA_017958845.1 Clostridia bacterium
GACGGGTTGGCGTAGCAGGCGGTCGCGGCCTCGGTCATCGCTTCCAGCGCCTCCGGCCGCACGGGCGTGGTGGCGCTGTGGTCAAAGTAGATCTCTTTCGTCACAGTCCCGCCTCCTCCACGATCCGCCGCCACTCGCCGCGGTGCGTTCCGTCGTTTTCTTCGAGGGCGGTGTAGGTGATGAGATACGCCGCGGCGTTCAGCCCCCGCGTGCGCACCGCCACCACCTGCTCGATCACATACGTCTACCCGTCGCGCGTCAGCGACAGCCCAAAGCGGTACAGCGTGATCTCCCCCCGCGTCTCGGGCGCGGGGTCGGTCATATCCGCCGTCACGTTGTCGGCGCCCCAGCGGGCGATATATTCTTCTTTGAGTCCCCGCACGTAGTCGAGGATGCTCTCGGCCTCGCGGTTGACGATGCGGAGCAGGCCCACGTTGGTCCCGTCCCCGGCCCGGGCGCACACCGCGCCGTCGGCGTAGAGCACCTCCCAGTCGGCGGGCACGTAGAGCACGCAGCCGAGGATCCGCTTGTCACAGGCGATCTTCATGCCGTCGGACGCCTCACCCGAAAAGACGATCGGCGCCGCCTGCCCGGGCGAGCCGGTCACGCGAAAGCAGGCCGCAATGTCGGCAAAGTCCCCGGCGTGCTGTTCGTAGCGGGACTGATCCCGCCCCCGCACGGGGTCGTTGGACGCCTGACAGGTCAGCACGGCCAGGTGCGTCCCGTCCATCTCAAAGACGGTCTGGCACACGGTATAGCTCCCCCCGCCCGTCTCACCGGAAAAGCGCACCGAAAAGACGGCCTTGCCGTCCCGCTCATCCGCGCGTTCTTCCAGCAGGACAAAGCCGGAAAAAGCCGCCTCCGTCTCGGCCCTCGTCGCGTCAAAGTAGTCGGCGGGCGAGAGCAGGGACGTCACGGCCACGGCCGAGACAGAGGAGCGGTCGGCGGGACTGACGTAGGCGCGGCGCACGCGCCCGTCGCTGTAGGTCGTCCAGCCGATCGGCACGTAGAACAGAAAGCCGTCGACCGCCTCGTCTCCGTAGGCGACGTAGCCCTCGGGCGCGTCGCTCTCTTCGTCTCCGCGGGAACAGCCGGACAGCGACAGAAAAGCGGCGCACAGCAAAAGCGCGCACAACCCGAGACAAACAACGCGGCGCCCAGTGGCGCTCTTTTTCTTTTTCATTCGTCACACCTCGTCAGCTCCGCGGCTGCTTTCATCAGGGCATACTTGCCGCTCTCATAGGTCAGCCCGCCCTGCAGATAGGCCAGATACGGCGGGCGCAGAGGCCCGTCCGCCGACAGCTCGATGGACGACCCCTGCGTAAAGGTGCCGGCCGCCATGATGACCGGGTCGGCGTAGCCCGGCATATCCCACGGGTCGCACGTCAGATAGGCGTCCACCGGCGAGCCGTGCTGGATCCCGCGCACAAAGGCGACCAGCCCCTCGGCCGAGCCGCAGCGGATCGACTGGATGATGTCGGCGCGGGGCTCGTCCCAGGCGGGCGAGGCCGGGTATCCCAGGGCAGAAAAGACGTAGGCCGCCAGATGCGCGACTTTCAGCGCCTGCGCGACCGTGTGCGGCGCAAAAAACAGGCCTTTGAGGATCGACTTGTTCTGTCCCAGCGACGCGCCGACCTCCGCTCCCATACCGGGGGCGGAATAGCGGTAGGCGCACAGCTGCACGGCCGCTTTCGTGCCGCAGAGATAGCCGCCGATCTCGGCCATGCCGCCGCCGGGATTTTTGATCAGCGACCCCACGGTCAGGTCCGCCCCGCGCGCGGAGGGCTCGTCATCTGAGACAAACTCGCCGTAGCAGTTGTCCACCATCACGTAGGCCCCGCCGCAGTACGGCCGGATCGCCGCGATCAGCTCGCCCAGCTCCTCCGAGGAGAGCGACGCGCGGTCGAGATAGCCCTTTGAGCGCTGGACAAAGACCACCTTGACCCGTCCGGCCTCCTCTTTCAGCGCCTCGATCACAGCCGGCAGGTCGGGCCGTCCGTCCGAGAGCGGCACCTCGCGGTACCCGACGCCAAAATCGCGCAGCGACCCGCGTCCTTCCTCGCCTTCCAGCCCCACGACCTGGCGCAGGGTGTCGTAGGGAGAGCCGGTCGCCGAGAGCAGGATATCGCCCGGCCGCAGCAGGCCAAACAGCCCCACGGTCAGCGCGTGCGACCCGCACAGGATGGCCGGCCGCACCAGCGCCGCCTCACATCCAAACACGTCGGCCCACACGGCCTCGACGGCCTCCCGCCCCGCGTCGTCATAGCCGTAGCCGTCGGTGGAGGCAAAGTGCGAGGCCGACACACGATGCCGGCAAAAGGCCTCCAGCACCCTGGCCGTATTGCGCTCGGCGGTGCGGTCGATGCCGGCGTAGATGCCGGTCAGGTCCGTTTCCGCCCGCTCAAAGAGGGCGGAGAGTTCTTGTCTTGTCATGGTTTGTCCTTTATCTGTCATCAAAAAATCAAAAGTTGATCCCGCCGTCTCCGCCGGTCGTCCCCCGCAAAAAAGGGGCCAAGACCGCCCGCGCCGCCCGTCACAAAAACGGAAAAAACGGCTCCGGCAGCTCTTTGAGCGTCCCGACAAAGACCGCGCTGCGCTCGGTATAGTCGCGAAAACGGTCAAAGCTCGTGCACCCCGGCGAGAGCAGCAGCATCCCGTCCGGCGGGGTGATCCTCCGCGCCA
>JAGDBW010000116.1 GCA_017958845.1 Clostridia bacterium
AGAGCGCGAAATGCCCGCTCGCCCAGATACAGCCGCAAAGACAGCGGAAAACCGCCCGGCAGATACGTTTCGCCCACGCGACCGACGAGGCGGGGGCGTCCCGCCTGTATAGCTCGGCCCGCCACCCGAGCGACAGCAGCCCCTCGGCGGTATACGCGCGGCAGGAGACGGACAGCCGCGCCCGCACGCCGCCGAAGCGCTTGCGCGGGTCGGGATCGGCGTCGTACGCCTCCGCCGCGAGCGGCAAGAGGACCGTCTCCGCCTCGTCAAAAAAGGTCTGCGCCGTCCTGTTTGCCCGCTCGCACACCTCGCCCCACGACGCGGGGTCGTCGGTCGACAGGCGCGGCGTGCGGCATTCCGCCACCGCCACCCCCCTAAAAAAGAATACCCGCCTGCTCATCCCGATCCGACACGCCTGCTTCATCCTCGCCTCCCCCGGCGGCGCCTGTCCGGCGCCGCCTCTCTGTGACTGCTCCACTATATGCGCCGCCCGCCCGAAAAAACGCCCGCCCGACAAGAAACAACAAGAAACGCGCCGCGCAAACAAAAATACGCCCGCCCGCAACGCTCACCCGCCGCGTCGCTCTGCCCGCGCAAACGACGCCCGCGCCGCCCAAAACCGCCAAAATAGGCCAAAACCCCCGCCAAAAACAAAAAAGAGCCCGGGCAATCGCCCGGGCCGAGACGCCTTTTGCTCAGGGGAGCCGCGCGAGCGAGCGGCGCACGACCGTCGCCATGGTCGCGGCGGCGGAGCGCATAAAGGTCGGATAGTCCACGACCGAGCGCTCGTCGGCGGTGTCGGAGACGGCGCGCAGGACGGCAAAGGGCACGCCGTTCATGCGGCACACCTGCGCCACGGCGCCGCCCTCCATCTCACAGCACACGGCGCCGAACGCGCGGCGGATGTTCTCTTTGTCCTCCCTTTGGCACACAAACCGGTCGCTCGTCGCGATGATCCCACGGCGCACGGTCACGCCGCACTCGCGCGCCGCCTGCTCGGCGGCGACCCACAGGGTCTCGTCGGTCGGCATCGTCACTTCGCCCAAGGCCGAAATCAGCCCCGGCGGGTCGCCGAGAGCCGTGGTGTCCATGTCGTGCTGGACCAGCGCGTCGGCCGCCACCACGTCGCCGATCGACAGCGCCGGGTCGAGCGCGCCCGCCACGCCCGTGTTGATGATCCTGTCTGCGCCGAAATGTACGATCATGGTCTGGGCGCAGGCGGCGGCGCAGACCTTGCCGATGCCGCAGCGCGCGATCAGCACGTTCTTTCCTTCCAGCCGCCCGCCGAAATAGACCGTCCCGCCGATCTCCTCCCGCACGGGGTCCTCCAGCCGGGCGATCAGGTCCTCCACTTCCGGCTGCATGGCGCCGATCAATCCGATCATCTTTTTTTCTTCCTTTCGTTTGTCTTTGTCGGGGGGCGGTTTTCTGCCGGCCCGCGCGGCTTTTTGCTGTATGTTTTTATCTTCTTATAGTTTTATTTTGATTTATCTTCTGTATTTTCGTTTATACGTCTGTTCTGTATGATCTCCGTACGGTATTCGGCGGCCTCCGCTCTCAAAGGAGCCCCGAAAGAGACCCGCGCCGGACGGATACGACCGTCTTTTTTCTGCCCCCTGCCCTCGCCGCAGACCCGCGGTCCGCCCGCGACATATACTGAAAGCAGCACGGGGGGAGGTTTTTTGCTTTGATCGTCGTC
>JAGDBW010000117.1 GCA_017958845.1 Clostridia bacterium
GCGGGGAGGAAGAAGAGGAGGAGCCAAACGGTCCCCGGAAGGAGGGAGGGCACGGAGTGCCGGGCGCGCCAGAACGCGACGCCCAGAAGGGCACAGACGGTGAGAGAGAGCAGGAGCATGGAAGGGGGAAACACCCACTGTTCCGGGACGAGGGGGATGTACATGTTTTTTTGCAGTTCTTCTCTGGGCAAAAACGGCGCCAGATCCTCCAGGGGAGGACTGACGATGCGGCCGTCGGGCAGGCGGCGCGCGCTGCTCTTGGGTTCCCAGACCTGCGTGGTGTCGCAAAAGATCTCGCAGAAGGCGTATCCGTCGGACGAGAGCGTGGCGGAAACGGCAGCGGCGAGCTCGCCGTTGTGGCGCGCGGAGAAATACGGCAGGCCGACGGCCGCCGCGATCTTGGAAAAATCGGGGAACGACAGATCGCCGCTCTCGGGGCCGATGCCGACCTTTTTGTGTTCGGAAAAGATGTTGTTCTGGGTCTGGCGGATGCTGTGATAGCCCGCGTTGTTGATCAAAAAGATCTTGAGGGGCAGGCGGTTGGTGACGACGGTCTGCAGCTCCTGCAGGTTCATCATCACGGACCCGTCGCCCTCGAGGCATACGGTGGGCGCGCCGCTGCCGGCGATGCACAGACCGATGGCCGCCGGAAGACCGTAGCCCATGGACGCGACCGCCGAGTTGATGATAAAGCGCGTACCGTGCTTGATATGCCAGCTCTGGTGGCCGACGACGCAGCAGGCGCCGTTGCTGACTGCCGTGAGACTGCCCTCGGGCAAGGCGGACGAAAGCGTGTCGATAAAGGTAAAGACGTTGGCGCCTTTTTCTTTGGGCTGGTCGCGGTGACGCGGCAGGTGGACGGGATAGGCCGCCTTCCAGCTCCGGCACTGTTCGCGCCAGTCGGCGGCGGGGCTGACAGGGGTCGTCCCCTCTCCGATGCGACGCTCCAGCGCCTCGAGAAAATCGCGCGCGTCCGCCAGAATCGGCAGATCGACGTGGATGGTATGCTTGTGTAGTTCCGCCGGGTCGATATCCACCATGATGACCTCGGCGGCACGCGCCCAGGTCTGCCAGCTGTAGCCCACCTGACGGATGGAAAGACGGGTGCCGACGGCGAGGACGAGGTCGGCGTTTTGGACCGCGAAGTTGCCGGCACGGTCGCCCATGTTTCCGCCTCGACCGCAGTAGAGCGGGTGATCGTCTTCGATCAGGTCGACGCTGTTCCAGTAGGTGACGACGGGGACGCCCAGCCGATCCGCAACACGGCGAAAGACGTCAAAACCGCCTGACAGGCGGATGCCTCCGCCCGCGTAGATGACCGGACGGCGCGCCGCGCGGATGCGATCCAGCACGGTCTGCGCCGTCTCCGCGGTGACGGGCGGCGGAGTCTCGGTGTCCGGCAGATCGGCGGCGGGGAGGAGCGTGTCGGTTTCGATGACGGCGCCCTGAAAGTTGACCGGTATATCCAGCCAAACCGGTCCGGGACGGCCGTGCGTGAGCTTGTGCCATGCGGTATCCAGCAGTTTTCGGACGTCCTGCGGGTCTTCGAGCATGGCGGCAAACTTGGTCATCGGGGCGACGCTGCGGACGACGTCATACTCCTGGTCGCCCACCGCGCGGGGGAAGAGCCCGCCGTTGTGCGCGGCGGTATAACGGGCGGTGGTATCGTAGCGAACCTGTCCGCTGACGACCACCATGGGGATGCTGTCAAGCCAGGCGCCCAGGACGCCCGTGATCGCGTTGGTCCCCCCGGGACCGCTGGTGACGCAGACCAAAGCAGGCGTGTTGTTGAGTCGCGCATACGCTTCGGCCGCGATGGCGCAGGCCTGTTCGTGATGATGATAGTGCGAAGAGAGGGCCGGATGATGTCCGAAAGCGTCGTTGAGGTGCATGGCGCCGCCGCCGACCACGGAAAAACAGTCGCGGATGCCGCGCTCTGTCAGATAATCGGCGATATAGTCGGCGATACGTTGTTTCATAGTCCGTCCTTTCGACGTCGGTCAGCGTTTGTCTTTGTTTTGTTCGTCCGGCATCAGGGTGACGCAGCGCTTGGGCATCCCTTCTTGCTCGGGCGTATAGAACTCTTTTTTGCGCTGGCGGTAGGCCCAGTATTTGTTGAGGAGGAAGTTGAGAGGGATGGTGACCATCAGATTGAGAAGCGTGACGACGTATTTGGCGAGGTCGGTCGCCGTCATCGTGATCCCGATCCGGGAGAGCCATTCGACGGCAAAGCCGACGTAGTTTTCCAGTATGATCCACTCAAACCACATGACCTTGAGCAATGTGGCCAAAAACAGGCCCGTGACGCTGTAACAGGCATAGGACTTGAGCAGTACTTTCCACCACACACGGTGCTCGCGGGAGGCGTCGTAACGAAAGACGAACCGGCTGTTGAGCAAAAAAGAAACGAAGACCGAGATCAGAAACGCGGGGATGCCGAAGATCAGGCTGTCCGTGTACCGGGACAGATGGCTGAAGCGATCGACGCTCTGATCCACGGCGCTCTCGACGCCGGGAGAGATGAATCCGTAGCGGTTGTTGAGTGTGAGGAGCCCCCACTCGACAAACATGGAGGTAAAGGTGTTGATGACGCCGACAAGGCAGAACTTGATGAACTGCCAAAACGACGAGCGAGCGCGTTTCATACCCCGCCGACCGCCTTTTTGACGGCGGCCGCCATGTAGTCGATCATCTCATCCGTCATCCCGGGGTAGACGCCGATCCAAAACGTGTTGCGCATGATGAAGTCCGTGACGTCGAGCCCGCCCGACACCCGATAGGCGTCGGTACCGCGCAGACCGTCGAAGCAAGGGTGTTTGATCAGATTTCCGGAGAAGAGCATACGGGTCTGGACGCCCGCCTGCTCGATCGCCCGCACGACCGTCTCGCGGTCGAGACCGCTCTCCTCGCGCAGACTGATGAGAAAGCCGAACCAGCTGGGACGGCTGTTGGGCTGCGCTTCGGGCAGGATCAGGCGATCTGCCAGCGGCAGGAGCGCGTCGTGCAGACGCTGCCAGTTGTGCCGGCGGCACTCGATGAAAGCGGGAAACTTTTTGAGTTGTTCGCAGCCGATGGCGGCCTGCATATCCGTCACTTTGAGATTGTAGCCGAAGTGACTGTATACGTATTTGTGATCGTAGCCGTGCGGCAGCTCGCCGTACTGTCCGTCGTAGCGGTGACCGCAGAAGTTGTCGCGGCCGGAGGGGCAGATGCAGTCGCGCCCCCAGTCGCGATAGGAGAGGATGAGGCGATGGAGCCTGGGATCATCGGTGTAGACGCAGCCTCCTTCGCCCATGGTCATGTGGTGCGGAGGGTAGAAACTGGAGGTGCCGATGTCGCCCCAGGTGCCGGTGTAGCGGGTCTCGCCGTCGATGGTGTAGAGAGAACCGAGGGCGTCGCAGTTGTCCTCCACGAGCCACAGGTCATACTTTTTGCAAAAAGCGCGGACGGCGGAGAGGTCAAACGGGTTTCCCAGTGTGTGGGCGATCATGACCGCTTTGGTCTTTTGGCTCCTCGCCGCCTCCAGGCGGGTGACGTCGATGTTGTATCCGGGCAGCGCCACGTCGACAAAAACGGGCACGGCGCCATACTGAAGGATGGGCGTGACCGTGGTGGGAAATCCGCAGGCGACCGTGATGACCTCGTCGCCCCGGCAGATGCGGCGTTCGCCCAGCTCCGGTGCGGTCAGGACCGAGAAGGCGATCAGGTTGGCGGAGGAGCCGCTGTTGACCAGCGAAGCATAGCGCACGCCGAGCCAGGCGGCAAATTCTTTTTCGAAGCGATCGGCAAAGCGACCGGTGGTCAGCCAGAAGTCCAGAGCGGACTCGGTCAGCGCGCACATCTCGGCCGCGTCGTACATGCGGCCGGCGTAGTGGATGCGCTCGCCGGGATGCCAATGCTGTTCGGGTTCTTTGAACTGTTTGTAGTACTGCGAAACAAGAGACAGGATCTCCGCTCTCGCTTCGCTCTCGTCGTGCCATTCGGACATGTGGATGTCCCCTTTCTTGAATTGTGTCAGCTCAGGTAGTCGTCGATCTCGCGGTCGCACTCGGCCGAGAGATCTCCGCCGGCCTGCCAGACTTTGGCCCACCGGCAGGTCTGCTCGACGGCCTGGTCAATGTGCCAACGGGGACGCCAGCCGAGCGCGGATTTGATCTTGGAGCAGTCGAGTTTTAAGAAGTGCGCTTCGTGCGGGGCGTCAACTTCGACACGGTCGACCCGCACGGCACCCTCGCCCCACGAACGGCAGAAAAGGTCCACCAGCTCCCCGGCCGCGACGCAGTCGCACTCGTCCGGACCGACGTTGTAGCAGCCGGCGACGGCGGGGTCGAGATACTGGGCGCGGGCGATGGTCAGGTAGGCGAACAGCGGCTCGAGCACATGCTGGTA
>JAGDBW010000118.1 GCA_017958845.1 Clostridia bacterium
ACGCGAGCGCGCTGCCCGCATCTGACGGCCGACGTCGTCGCGATCAAAAACGACTTCTTCGGGCACAACGTCACGGTCGCGGGACTGCTCACCGGCCGCGATATCCTCGCCCAGCTGCGGGGCAGGGAACTCGGCGACGAGCTGCTCATCCCCGCCGACGCCCTGCGGGCGGGCGAGCCGGTACTGCTCGACGACGTCACCGTCTCCGACCTCGCGCGGGAACTCGGCGTCCCCGTGCGTCCCGTCGCCGACGACGGAGCCGTCTTTGTCTCGGCCCTGCTCGGCCGTCCCCCGACGCGCAAAGCCGCGGTCTATCCGCCCAAAGAGCCCAAAGGCAAACAGCCCCCGTCCCTCAGCCCGGCACAAGCAAAGACAACCACACCCGAAAAGACTAAAACCGGCCCGACCCGAGAAAAGTAAAAGCGGACACAACCGGACAAGCAAAACCGGCCGACCCGCCGCAAACAAGCCAAAACAAGCGCCTCCGCGCCAACCAAAATACAAGAAAAAAGCCAAAACCCCCGCCCAACCCCTCAAAAAACAGGAGAAAACCATGTCCAAGCCCATCGCCGCCATCGTCGGCCGCCCCAATGTGGGAAAGAGCACCTTGTTCAACAAGATCATCGGCGAGCGCCGCTCCATCGTCGAAGACACGCCCGGCGTCACCCGCGACCGCATCTACGGCGACGCGGAGTGGAACGGACGTTCGTTTCTGTTGGTGGACACGGGCGGCATCGAGCCCAAGACCGACGACCCGATCCTCCGCAAGATGCGGCTCCAGGCCGAGATCGCCATCGAGACGGCCGACGTCATCATCTTTTTGTGCGACGTGCACGCGGGGCTGGTCGCGGACGACCGCGACATCGCCGTGATGCTCAAGCGGAGCGGCAAACCCGTCATTCTGTGCGTCAACAAGATCGACCGCACGGGCGAGCCGCCCGCCGAGTTCTACGAGTTTTATGAGCTGGGCTTTGAGCGCGACCCCATCGTCCTCTCTTCGCTCCACGGCACCGGCACGGGCGACCTGCTCGACGAGCTGACCGCCGCCTTTCCGCCGCCCGCGGAGGAGGAGGCCGAGGACGACGCCGTCCGCGTCGCCGTCATCGGAAAGCCCAACGCCGGCAAGTCCTCGCTGATCAACCGCATCCTCGGCGAGGAGCGTCTCATCGTCTCGGAGGTGGCCGGCACCACCCGCGACGCCGTGGACACCCGCATCGAGACCGAGCGGGGCGCCTTTGTGTTCATCGACACCGCCGGCATCCGCCGGCCGGGAAAGGTGGAGGACGCCATCGAAAAATACAGCGTCCTGCGCGCCAAAATGGCCGTCGAGCGCGCCGACGTGTGCCTGATCGTCGTGGACGCCGCCGAGGGCGTGACCGAACAGGACGAGCGCATCGCCGGCATCGCCCACGAGGCGGGCCGCGCGTCGATCATCGTCATGAACAAGTGGGACAAGGTCGAAAAGGACAACGACACCTTCGCCTCCGAGACCAAAAAAGTCTACACCGCCCTCTCCTACCTCACCTACGCCCCCGTCACCTTTATCTCGGCCAAAACGGGTCAGCGCGTCTCCGGCCTGTTCGATCTGATCGCCCGGGTGTACGACGAGGCCTGCCGCCGCGTGAGCACCGGGACGCTCAACGACCTGCTCTCCGACGCCATGGCGCGGCATGAGCCGCCGTCGGACAAAGGAAAACGGCTCAGGATCTACTATATGACCCAGATATCGGTCAAACCCCCTACCTTTGTCGTCTTTTGCAACAGCGCCGCGCTGTTCCACTTCTCCTATCGCCGCTATCTGGAAAACTGCCTGCGCGAGACCTTCGGCTTTGCCGGCACGCCCCTGCGCCTGATCATCCGCCAAAAAGGCGACGACCCCGAAAACTGACGACCCGCCCCGCTTTTGTAAACAGATATGTACGTTTTTTACACCGAACACACCCACCAGATGAGAGGACCTCTATGTTCATCGACCGAGTGACCATCCACGTCAAAGCCGGCGACGGCGGCAACGGCGCCGTCACCTTCCACCGCGAAAAATACGTGGCGGCCGGCGGCCCCGACGGCGGCGACGGCGGACGGGGCGGCAGCGTCGTCTTCCGCGTCGACCCGGGCGACAACACCCTGCTCGCCTTCCGCTACCGCCGCAAGTTCGCGGCCGAAAACGGCGAGGACGGCAAAGGCGGAAAGATGCACGGAAAGTCCGGCGCCGACGTCGTCATTTCCGTCCCGCCCGGCACACTCATCAAAGACCCCGCGAGCGGCCGCGTCATCCACGACATGGCCGAGAGCGAGACCTTTGTCGTCTGCCGCGGCGGCCGCGGCGGATGGGGCAACCGGCACTTCGCCACCCCCACGCGCCAGATCCCCCGCTTTGCCAAAGGAGGCACCAAAGGCGAGGAGTGCGACCTTTTGCTGGAGCTCAAGATGCTGGCCGACGTCGCCCTCATCGGCTACCCCAGCGTCGGAAAGTCCTCGCTGCTCGCCCGCATCTCGGCCGCCCGGCCCAAGATCGCGGACTACCACTTTACCACCCTCTCTCCCCAGCTCGGCGTGGTGTCGCTCGGCGAGGGGCGCGGCTTTGTCGCCGCCGACATCCCCGGCCTGATCGAGGGCGCGGCGGACGGGCTGGGGCTCGGGCACGAGTTTCTGCGCCACACCGACCGCTGCCGCCTGCTGCTCCACGTGGTGGATATCGCCGCCACCGAGGGCCGGGACCCCCGGGACGACATGGAGATGATCGACCGCGAGCTGGCCCGCTGGGATCCCGACCTCGCCGCCCGTCCGCAGATCGTCGTCGCCAACAAGTGCGACGTCCTCGATCCCGACGCCGACTATCTCCCCGCCTTCAAAGCATACGTCGCCTCGCTCGGCCGCCCGCTGGTGTTCGTCTCGGCCGCGACCGGGGAGGGCATCGACGAGATGCTCCGCCTCACGGCGGAAAAGCTGGCCGAGCTCCCGCCTCTGACCGTCTACGAGCCGGAGATCACCCCCGAGGAGCGCGCGGCCAAGGGCGACGAGACCGAGACCACCGTCACCGTCCGGGACGGCGTCTACTACGTCGAGGGCAAGTGGCTGCTCAACTTCTGCGGACAGATCAACTTTGACGACCGCGACTCGCTGCGCTTTTTCGAGCGGGTCCTGCAGCGCCGCGGCGTCTACGACCGCCTGCGCGAAGCGGGCGTGCGCGACGGCGACACGGTCAACATCTACGACTTTGAGTTCGATTTTGTCAACTGAAAGCCCCCGCACCCGCTCCCAAAGCCCAACCAAACAGACAAACAAAAAAAGAGCGCTGGAACGCGCTCTTTTTTGTATTTGTCGCCGCTCAGACCGTCGCGGGCCGATCGCCCGGCGCGGCGTTTTTGACCGCTTTGAGCGTCCTGTATCTGAACCAAATCGCCCGCAAAAGCAGCACACCCCCCGTCAAAGCCCACGAAATGGGCAGGGAGACAAACAGCACCCACATTTCCGGCCGGTCGGCAAAAAAGGTATAGATCCACAGGATACGAAAGGCGCAG
>JAGDBW010000119.1 GCA_017958845.1 Clostridia bacterium
ACCGCCCCGGTGTGAGGATCGACCCGGCCGAAAGAGCGACTCCCACCGACACGTGCGCGACCGCTCTCCACCTCTTTTCCCCCTCTTTTCCGCCGACCGGCGGCCTCCTCGACGGCCGCCTGCCTCCGCCCGCCTACCAAAATCGAAAAACACAAGGAAGCCCGCCATGAATCCCGAAGTGCAAGCGCTCTGCCGTGAGATCCGCCCCTACCTCTCCGCCCGCCCCCACTACGTCTACGTGCGGACCTTCGGCTGCCAGCAAAACGTCGCCGACGGCGAAAAGATGCTGGGCATGGCCGTCGAGATGGGCTACGTCCCCTGCGACGACCCGGACCGGGCCGACCTGATCCTGGTCAACACGTGCGCCGTACGCGAGCACGCCGAGCGGCGCGTGCTGTCGGTGATCGGCAGTTTCCGCCGCCTGCGGGAGACCAGACCCGGTCTCATCATCGGCGTGACCGGCTGCATGACCGCCCGCACCGCGCGGGTCGAACAGCTGCGCCGCTCCTACCCCTACGTCACCTTTACCCTCGCTCCCGGACGCCTGGCCGAGATGCCCCGCTGTATCCTCCACGCGCTCCGGCGCATCGCGGGCGAGCAGCGCGGCAGCCGCCGCAGTTTCTGCCTGCCCGACGACGCCGCCTCGGTCGAAGAAGGGCTGCCTGTCCTGCGCGCCGAGCGCCACCGCGCCTGGGTGCCCGTCATGTACGGCTGTGACAACTTCTGTTCCTACTGCATCGTCCCCTACGTGCGCGGGCGTGAGCGCAGCCGCGACAGTGCCGAGATCGTTTCCGAGGTGCGGGGACTCGTCTCAGCGGGCGTCAAAGAGATCACCCTCCTGGGCCAAAACGTCAACTCCTACCGCGGCAGCTGCACCTTTCCCGAACTGCTCGAACAGCTGGCAGCCCTCCCCGGCGACTTTCTTCTGCATTTCATGACCAGCCATCCCAAGGACGCCTCCCCGGCGCTCATCCGCGTCATGGCGGAACATCCGACGCGCGTCTCCTCCCACCTCCATCTGCCGCTCCAGTCCGGCTCCGACCGGATCCTCGCCGCCATGAACCGCCGCTACACCCTCGAGCGCTACCGCGGCATCGTGCGCGATCTGCGCGCGGCCATCCCCGACGCCTCGCTCACCACCGATATCATCGTCGGCTTTCCCGGAGAGACGGAGGAGGATTACGAGAGGACGCTCGACGCCCTGCGCGAGTTCCGATTCGACCTGGTCTACGCCTTCGTTTATTCCCCCCGCGAGGGCACCGTGGCCGCCTCTCTGCCCGACGCCGTCCCCGAAGAAGAAAAAAAGCGCCGCATCAACCGCCTGCTCGAGATGCAGGCCACCATCTCCGCCGAGTGCGCGCAGCGCCACGTCGGCAAGACCCTGCGCGTCCTGGTCGATAGCCCCGCCCGGGTGGGAGACGGCGACGTCTACGCCGCCCGCACGTCGCAAAACAAGCTGGTCCATTTCCACAGCCCCGTCGACCTGACCGGCCGGTACGTGACGCTCCGCATCGACCGGGCCGACGCCTTTGCGCTCTACGGTACGCCCGTCGACGAGCCGCCCGCGCGGGATTAGACCCGTCCGCCGCAGGCACGGGCTTGCCCCGCCTTGCGAGACCCCGCGCTCCGTCGCCGCCCGTCGGCGCCGCCGCATCCGAAAAAACAACGATTTCAAATCCTGCCCCAACCAAAAAAAACAAAACACGAGAGGGAACCATGGACGTCATCCGACTGGCACACACCTTCGGCGAGAGCATCAAAGAGACGCCGGAACTCGTCGCCTATTTCAGAGCCAAAACCGCCTACGACGCAGACGCGGACCTCGCCCGTCTGCTCTTCGAATACGAAGCCCAGCGCCGTGTCCTCGCCCGGGAGTTCGAGCAGGACGCGGCCGAACAGCACCCGGACCTGATCGCCGCCGTGCGCGACCGTCTGTCCGCCCTGGCCGCGCAGATCGCCGACGATCCCGCCTACCGCGACTACGAGGCAGCCAAACGCAGCGTCAACGAACTGATGCAGCGCATCAACGGCGAGATCAGCGCCACCGTGTTCGGCGTGATCCCCGCCGCCTGTACCCACGACTGCTCGACTTGCGCCGGCTGCGCCTCCCGCGCGGCCGAAGAGAGCGACACAGACGGCGCCGACGCCTGACGCCGCCGGAGCCAACCGAGCGCCCCGCCTCGGCTCTCCCGTCGGAGATCCCGATCCGCTCGCCCCTGCCTCCCCCGCAACCGCATGCCCCCGCGCCGACCCCGACCCCCTTTCAGAAAGGACAGTATCCGATGCCGGAACTCATCGAGCGACTGGCCGACCTGGGCCAGGCGACGCCCATGATGCAGCAGTACGTGGACGTCAAACACCAATACCCGGACTATATCCTGCTCTACCGGCTGGGCGACTTTTACGAGATGTTCTTCGACGACGCCGTCACCGCCTCCCGGGCGCTGGAGCTGACCCTGACCGGACGCGATTGCGGCGACGGCCGCCGCGCCGCCATGTGCGGCGTCCAGTTCCACAAGGTGGACGTCTACGTCGGACGGCTGATCGAGAAGGGCTACAAAGCCGCCATCTGCGAGCAGATGGAAGACCCCGCGACCGCCAAAGGACTGGTCAGACGCGAGGTCATCCGCGTCGTCACGCCCGGCACGGTCACCGACGCGGTGCGGCTGCCCGACGCGTCCAACAACTATCTCGCCGCCGTCTCGCTTTCGGGAGAGACGACCGCCGTCGCCTTTGCCGACGTCTCCACCGGCCAGGTCTACGTCACCGCGGCCGGGTCGGCCGAGGAGGGCGCGCATCTGCTCGAGACGGAGCTGGGCACCTATGCGCCGACCGAGGCGCTGCTCGATCGGCCCGCCGCCGACTGCCGGGATTTGTGCGACTTTCTCGCGCTGCGCTGCCGGGCCGTCATCACCGACGACCGGGCGGACCTCTTTGAGACCGGACGGGCGCGAGAGGACGCCCTCGCCTGCTTCGGCGAGGAGGCCTGCCGGGATCTTTTCGCCTCCCCCTCCATGCTCCGCGCCGTGGGCGCTCTGCTCGCCTACCTGCGCGAGACCCAAAAGGTCGCCCCCACGTTCCTGCGCGAGCTGCACGTCTACACCGGCGGGCAGTTCGTCGAGATGGACCTCTCCACCACCCGCAACCTGGAGCTGACGCAGGCGCTCCGCACCGGCGAAAAGCGCGGGACGCTGCTCTGGGTACTGGACAAGACCGTGACCGCCATGGGCGCCCGCCGTCTCAAAGCCTGGATCCGTCAGCCCCTGCGGGACGTGGCGGCCATCCGCCGCCGTCAGAGCGCCGTCGCGGAACTCTGCGAGAGATTTCTCGAGCGCCAAAACCTGCGCGAGCTCCTCTCGCCCATGCTGGATATCGAACGCCTGACCGCCAAGGCCGTCTACGGCACCGCCAATGCGCGCGACCTCTTTGCGCTGTCGTGTTCGCTGCGGATGCTGCCGGAGCTTCGCCGCCGGCTCGACGACTTCACCGCGCTCTCCCTGCGCCGCCTCGGTGAGCGCATCGACCCCCTGACCGATCTGTGCGAACTCTTGGACGCGGCCATCCGCGAGGACGCCCCGCTGACCGTCCGAGAGGGCGGCATGATCCGCGACGGCTACGACCGCGAGGTGGACCGTCTGCGCTCCGTCCGGGAGGGCGGCGGCGCGTGGATGAAAGAGATCGAGGAGCGCGAGATCGCCCGCAGCGGCATCCGCAATCTCCGCGTCGGATACAACAAGGTGTTCGGCTACTACCTCGAAGTCACCAAATCCCAGACCGACCAGGTCCCCGCCGACTATGTCCGAAAGCAGACGCTGACGGGATGCGAGCGCTACATCACCCAAGAACTCAAAGAAATGGAGGCCACCGTCCTCGGCGCGACCGAGCGGCTGTGCGCCCTCGAATACGAGCTGTTCGTCGACCTGCGAGACAAGGTTGCCGCGGCCGCCTCGCGTCTGCAGCAGACGGCTGGAGCCGTGGCCGACCTCGACGTGCTCCGCTCCTTTGCCGACGTGGCGGTCGACTACGGCTACAGCTGCCCCGAGGTGGACCTCTCCACCGCCATCGAGATCAAGGACGGCCGTCACCCCGTCGTCGAGCGTTTTCTGAGCGGCTCCTATTTTGTGCCCAACGACACGGCCCTCGACGCCGACCGCAGGCGGCTGATGCTCATCACTGGCCCCAACATGGCGGGAAAGTCCACCTACATGCGCCAGGTCGCCCTGATCGTGCTCATGGCGCAGATCGGCTCCTTTGTCCCCGCCGCCGACGCGCGCATAGGGCTGGTCGATCGTGTCTTTACCCGCGTGGGAGCGTCCGACGATCTCGCGGCGGGACAGTCCACCTTCATGCTCGAGATGACCGAGGTCTCCCGGATCCTCCGCGACGCCACCGCCCGCTCCCTGGTCGTCTATGACGAGGTCGGCCGCGGTACCTCCACCTACGACGGCATGTCCATCGCGCGCGCCGTCGCCGAATACACGGCAAAAAAGATCGGCGCCCGCGCCATGTTCGCCACCCACTACCACGAACTGACCGATATGGAAGGGCAAATCCCGGGCGTTTTCAACTGTCACATCGTCGCCAAAAAGAAAAAAGACGACATCGTCTTCCTGCGCAAGATCGTGCCCGGCGCGACCGACGACAGTTACGGCATCGAAGTCGCCAAAATGGCCGGCGTCCCCGCCGAGGTCGTCCGCCGGGCGAGGGACGTGCTGGCCTCCATCGAGAGCGGAGCGCTCGCCGCCCCGCGCACCGGCGCCTCCGCCGCCCCCTCCGGTGAGACGGACGTGCCGGACATGTTCCGGAGACTACAGGACACCGAGGCGAGCGAGGTCGCCGAGATCCTGCGCGCCACCGATCTCAACACCCTCTCGCCCATCGAAGCCATGAACCTCCTCTTCTCACTCAAAAAG
>JAGDBW010000120.1 GCA_017958845.1 Clostridia bacterium
GCTCGCGCGCCTGTTTTTTGTCACGGTCGGTGTGCAGGCGCAGGGCCTCGACGATCTGGTTGCCGCTGGTGTAGACCGGGTTGAGCGAGGTCATGGGGTCCTGGAAGATGATGCTGATGCGGTTTCCGCGGATGCGGCGGATCACCGACTCGGACGCGCCGACCAGCTCATCGCCGTCAAAGCGGATGCTCCCGCCGTCGATGCGGCCGGGCGGGGTGAGGATGTCGAGCAGGGAGTAGGCGGTCACGGACTTTCCGGATCCGGACTCGCCGACGATGCCGAGGATCTCGCCCCTCTCGAGCGAAAAACTGACGCCGTCCACCGCGCGGACGACGCCGGCGCGGGTCGGGAAAGAGGTGCGCAGATCGGTCACTTCAAGCAGTGCCATTATTTGCTCACCTCCTTGAGTTTGGGATCGAACTCGTCGCGCAGACCCTGCCCCAGCAGGTTGAGCGACAAGACGATCAGAAAGATGATGAGCGAAGGGATGATGAAGAGGTAGCCGCGCCCCGCGACGGTCATCTGACCGCGGTAGTCGGAGGCGAGAGAGCCGAGACTGGGCATGGGCATGGAGACGCCGAGCCCCAGAAAGCTGAGAAAGCTCTCGGTGAAGATGGCCGAGGGGATCTGCAGGGCGGCGGAGATGACGATGACGGAGATGCAGTTGGGCAGCATGTGGCGGGTGATGATGCGCATGGGGGAGACGTCCATGGCTTTGGCCGCCAGGACGAACTCCTGCTCGCGCAGGGACAGCACCTGTCCGCGCACGAGGCGCGCCATGCCGACCCAGTAGAGCAAGGCAAAGACGATGAGGATGCTGACCAGCCCCACGCCCCCGAGCCGGGCGGCGACGGCGGCGAAAGAGCCGTGCTGGATGACGTCTTTGAGCGAGACGGAGAGCAGGATGATGATGAGCGTGTCGGGCAGCGAGTAGATGACGTCGACGATGCGCATCATGATCAGGTCCACCCGGCCGCCGAAGTAGCCCGAGATCGCGCCGTAGAGCACGCCGATGATGACCACGATGACGGCGGCGATGATGCCGACGAGCAGGGAGACGCGCATGCCGACGATGACGCGGATGGCGTAGTCGCGGCCGAGTTCGTCGGTGCCGAGCAGGTGGGGAAAGATCTTGACGGTCGGCTTGGTGATCGAGACGTCCATGACGGGCACGACCGTGTCTTCGGGGGCGTAGAGCGTCTCGTCGACGGGGCGCTCGCCCTCGCCGAGATTGAGGTTGTAGATGAGGCGGTGGCTGTCGCGCTTGATGGGTTTGTAGATCGGGGCGCGGGCAAAGCCGGTCAGATCCGGCTTTCCGTTTCCGTCGGCGTCGGCGGCCCACACCGCGTAGAACACGATGTCCTCGCCGGACGCGGGCAGGGTGATGCGGCCCTTTTCGACTTCGTTTTTGAGGATCACGTTTTTGTAGAAGATGGCGTCCTTGTAGTCGGCGTAGTTTTCGTCGGTGATGAGCGGCAGGTCGGACTGCGTGCTCCAGCCGATGAAGACCGCGCCCTCGCGGGCGGTGCCCTCCTCCGGCGCCTGCATGGGCAGCATGTCGGTCAGCACGTAGGTCTCGTCGGAGACGGGGGCCGTGCCGGCGGTGGCGCCGGTGACGTCGTAGCGCAGGGTGTAGCGGACGCCCGAGCCGCCCGCGGGCATATCGCGCAGCGGCTCAAACAGGTCGGCGCCGAAGTCGCCCACGCCGTCGCCGTCGCGGTCGACGCTCCATACGGCGTAGAGTTCGATATCCTCACTGCCGAAGGTGATGACGTCGGTGACCAGGTACGGGCGGATCTCATCGAGGTACGCCTCGCTGTCGATGACTTTGAAGCCGCCGTAGCCCGCCTTGGGGTCGGGGTTGGGATAGCTCCAGCCGACAAACACGGCGTCCGTGGCCCGCAGGATCTCCTCGCGCGCGGAATACTGCATGGGGGCGAGGTAGTTGACGGAATAACTCTGCCGGTTGGCCGACGTGGTGGCGTAGTCGTAGGGATAGAACAGCGGGACGATAAAGGCGACGAGGATCAGCAGCGTCACGACGACCAGACTGACGACGGCCACCGGGTTTTTGAACAGGCGGCGCACACCGTCGCGGAAGAAGCTGGTGCTCTCCCGCATGCGGTCCTGACCGATCTTTTCTTCTTCGGTGGCTTTTTCGAACTGGCGCAGATCCAGTTGGAGACTCAGGGGGGATTTTTTTGGGAAGCGGTCGCGGTCGTTCATGCCTATCCCTCCTTTATCCCAGATCGACACGGTGGTCGATCACTTTGTAGAGGATGTCGCTGACGAGGTTGAGCGACAGCATCAGCACCGAAAGAAGCACCGTGGTGCCCATGATCATGGTGTAGTCCAGGGCGCGGATGGAGTCGATGAAATAGCCGCCGATGCCCGGCACGGAAAAGATGCTCTCCACGACGAAGCTGCCCGTCATGATGTAGGCGATCATGGGGCCGGCGTAGGAGACGACCGGGGCCAGCGAGTTTTTGAGCTCGTGCTTGAACTGCAGCGACGCGCTGCTCACGCCCTTGGCGCGGGCGGTGCGGATGTAGTCCTGTCCGAGC
>JAGDBW010000121.1 GCA_017958845.1 Clostridia bacterium
GCCGACGCGTCCGCCGCGGCGCTAGCCCGGAGCGTCTCCGCCGCCGATACACGCCCAAGCAAAAAGCCCCGCCTGGAAAAACGGGGCTTCAGCCCGTCGAAGCGGAGGACTGCTCCTCGGGCCAATAATAATGATCGAGAAAGAAGTTGACGATATCCCGGCGCTTGACGATGCCGATATAGCATCCCCGGTCGTCCACCACGGGCACAAAGTTGTGCTCCAGCGCCTCGGCCAGCAGTTCGCTCATCGAGGCGTCGTGGCGCACGGGCGGGTTCTTTTCCGCCCCGGCCAGGATCTCGGAGAGGCGGTGGCTCTCCTGCGCCTGCATGGAAAACTCGCCGCGGTCCAGCATATTCCAAAGAAAATCGCCTTCGCTGAGCGCCCCCACGTACATCCCCCGCCGGTTGATGACCGGGATGACGCGGTAGCCGTGATGGCGCATTTTTTCCAGTCCCTGGCGCAGGGTATAGTCGTCGTAGAGATAGGCGGTCCGGCTTTTCGGCAGCAGCAGCTCGAGAATGTTCATACTCACCTCCCAAAGTCACGTTTGGTCAAAAAGCAGTATCGCAAACAAACCGAAAAAACGCAAAGAAAGGCAACGGGCAGGGCATCGTCCGGCCCCCGGCGGCTCCCGTGTCAGAAGAGCGCCGTGCCGATGACCGTCCCGTACGCCGAGCGTTCGGGGATGACAAATCGGACGCCAAAGATGTCCGATAGGTTGTCAAAGACGGTCCGGGCCTGCGGGATCTCGGTGAGATTGCCCAGCAGCACGATGTCCGACAGACCTCTGGAACGCGCGGCAAAGAGTGAGACCATGCCCACCGTCTCATAGACCATATTAAAGAGCCCCAGCGCCATGTCGGCGGGGGTGGCGAGGTCGCTGACCTTGCCGAAGTTGGCGGCCGTCAGCTCGCCGCGCATGGAGAGGACGTCGGATTTCGCGATATCCCTGATGCGCAGGTCGATCTTGTCCAGCGACCCCTCTTTCGCCAGCTGCGACAGGTGATCCACGTCGTCCATCTTGAGCAGCAGGCGCGCGAGTCCCGTCAGCGTGCCGCCGCCCACGCCCGTGCCGCCCAGGTATTCGGCCGGCCGGCCTTTTTTGGCGTGGACCACGGCGGTGCCGGTCCCCATACTCACCACGATGGCCTCGTCGAGGCCCGTCAGATACAGTCCGCCCAGCCCCACGGCAGAAAACTCCGACACCGGCACGCACGGCAGGCCGTAGAGCGATTCGTCGGCAAAGGAGGATCCCACGCCGGTCACCATCACCCGCTCGATGTCCGAGAGGGTCAGACCGTTTTCGGAGGTCAACTTGCCAAAGGCGCCGTAGAGCGAGGTGACGGGGTCGGTGGCCTTGACGGTCAGGGGGGAGATCAGCCGGCGCCCGTTGTTGTTTTCGATGGCGCAGATCTTGGTCGTGCTCCCGCCGATGTCGATGCCGACGATGACTTTCAAATGTGTGTCCTCCTTGGTCCGACGCGGGCGCGGCCCGCGATCGGCGTTTTCGTTTCCGCCGCCGTGCCGGCCGCGGGCGTCGTTCGTTTTCGCGGCCGCGGACCGGGTCCGCGGCCGGTGTCGCGCGGGCGGCCGATGCCCC
>JAGDBW010000122.1 GCA_017958845.1 Clostridia bacterium
CCAAGGACAAAAAAAGTACGTCCGCTCCCGCCCCGGGCGTCGCCGCCCGCGCGGGATCGTCGTCCGTGCGCGCCGGAGACCTCCGACGCCGGACACCGAGCGCGGCCCCGCCGCGCAAAAAAAGCAAAAAAGAGAACCGAAAGAGGGCCGCCCTGCCGCGCGGGGCCAGAGCAGGGAAAGCCCCCAACCAAAAGACAAAAAGGACCCAAAACGAACCCAAACGACCCCAAAAAAGGTCAAACCCCGCCCCGCGCGATCCCGCGAGGCGACGTCGGTCAGGCGCGCTTTTCGATCACACGGTCGATCAGACCGTATTCTTTCGCCTCCTCGGCGGTGAGAAAGTTGTCGCGTTCGGTGTCGCGGCACACGGTCTCATAGTCCTTGCCCGTTTCCTGTGCGAGGATCCGGTTGAGCTTTTCGCGGATGCGGATGATGTGGTCGGCGTGGATCTTGATGTCCGACGCCTGCCCCTGCATACCGCCGAGCGGCTGGTGGATCATGATCTCGCTGTTCGGGAGAGCAAAGCGCTTGCCCGGCGTGCCCGCCGCGAGCAAAAACGCGCCCATGCTGGCGGCCATACCGATGCAGATGGTGGACACGTCGCATTTGATAAAGCGCATCGTGTCATAGATCGCCATCCCGGCCGAGATGGAGCCGCCGGGGCTGTTGATATAAAAGTTGATGTCTTTGTCGGGGTCCTGCGCTTCGAGGTAGAGCATCTGCGCCACGATCAGCGAGGCGGTCGCGTCGTTGACCTCGTCGCCGAGAAAGACGATGCGGTCGTTGAGCAGACGCGAGTAGATGTCATACGAGCGTTCTCCGCGGTTGGTCTGTTCGACAACAATAGGGACCAGTGGCATAATCGTTCCTCCCAAAAAAAGTAGCAAAGCGGATAAAAAACGTCACGCGGGCGGTCAGGCCTTGACCACCGCTTTTTCTTTGACCAGATCCATGGCGGCTTTGACGGCCAGGTCGGCCTTGATGTCGTCGTGCGACACCATCTCCTTGACGCGCTCGATCGGCACGTTGTAGGCGTCGCTGATGCGCTGATACTCGGCCTCGATCTCCTCGTCCGAGACGGACACCTCCTCTTTGTTGGAGATGTATTCCAGCGCCAGACGCAGCTTGACCTGCTTTTCGGCCTGCGGACGCAGCTGCGCGCGCAGGGCGTCGATGGTCAGCCCCGTATACTTAAAGTAGGTGGACAGATCCAGCCCCTGCATCCGCAGACGGCTGTCATAGTCGCGCACCTGGTTGTCGGTCTCGGCGGCAAACATCGGCTCTGGGATCTCGGCTTCCAGCTTTTCGATCAGGGCGTCGCACAGAGCGGACTCAAAGGCGTTTTCGGCCGCTTTTTCGTTCTTCTCGGCGAGTTTTGCCCGCACGTCGGCTTTGTATGCATCCATCGTGTCAAATTCGGAGATATCCTTGGCAAACTCGTCGTCCGCCTCGGGCAGCTCGCTCTTGGTGATCTTGTGCACCTTGACGGCAAAGACGGCCTCTTTTCCGGCCAGCTCTTTGGCGTGATAATCTGCGGGGAAGGTCACCGTCACGTCAAACTCGTCGCCGACGGAGTGCCCGACGATCTGCTCCTCAAAGCCGGGGATAAAGGAGCCGCTGCCCAGTTTGAGCGGATGCTCCTTGGCGCTCCCGCCCTCAAAGGCCACGCCGTCGATCGTGCCGACATAGTCGATGGTCACGGTATCGTCGTTTTCGGCCGGGCGGTCGGTCACGTCCACCGTGCGGGCGTTGCGTTCCTGCATCCGCCGCACTTCCGCTTCCACGTCCTCGTCCTTGACTTCTTGCGCTTTCTTTTCGGCCTCGATGCCGAGATAGCCCTCGACTTTGACTTCGGGCTTCACGTACACCACGGCGCTCATCGTGGGGTCGCCTTCCAGCGACAACACGTCAAACTCGGGGCGCCCGACCACGTCCAGCTCCGCCTCCTTGACGGCGGCCTCATAGGCGTCGGGGAGCACTTCGTTGACGGCGTCCTCAAAAAAGATGCCCTTCCCGTACATTTTTTCCACGATCGCGCGAGGCGCTTTTCCTTTTCTGAAACCGGGAATATTAAAGTTCGGCAGCTTCTTTTTGGCCACCTCGTCCACCGCGGCCTCAAAGGTCGCGCGCGAGACCGAAAACGTCAGTTCCCAGCGTTTGTCTTCTTTTTGTTCCTTTTTGATCAGCGACATGATCTTTCCTTCCCCCGACGCGCGCCGTCAGAGCATCCGCGTCCGGTCTTGTGTAATATGGGTCAAAATATCAACCAAACAAATAAAATAGCATAGATGAGAAAAAAAGTCAAGAGAAAAAAGTCGTCCCGCCGCCGCAGACCGCGCCACCCTGTCGGCGCGCCGTTTTCCCGTTTGCCGCGCGGGTCGTTTCCGACCCGGCCCGGCGCTCGTCACGCGTCCGTCGGCCGCACCAAAAGAGGCAAAAACCCCAGCGCGTCGGCGGCGACGAGGGTCATACGGATCCCCTCGGTTTCAAAGGACGTCGCCGTCGCCCCGTGTATGTGCCCAAAGTAGCATCGCCCGATCCCGTGCTCTTTGAGCACGTCGAGCAGCGGCGCGCATACGCCCGCTCCCCACACGACGGGAAAGTGAAAAAAGACCACGCGCTCCGTCTCCCGCGGCAGCCCCCCGGCCCGCGCCGCCTCGTCGGCGGCGGCGAGCGACAGGCGCAGGCGGCCGACCTCCCGGAGCACGATCTTTTCGTGATCGGCCTCCGTCAGGCCCCGGCTCTCGCCCTCCGCGTCAAAAAACCATCCGCGCGTCCCGCACAGCAGCATCCCGTCGGCGGCGTGCGCGTTGTTGTGGAGAAACGACAGCGTCCCCAGCCCCTCCTCGCGGCAAAAGCGGCCCATCTTGGCCGCCGTCGACCACCAGTAGTCGTGGTTGCCGCGGAGCAGGATCTTGCGCCCCGGCAGCCCGTCGAGAAAGCGCAGATCCGAGAGGGCCTCGGGCAGGGTGAGCGCCCAGGAGATGTCTCCCGCGACCACCACCGTGTCGTTCTCTCCGACCACGGCGCGCCACCCGCGGGACAGTCTGTCGGTATATCCGGCCCACCTGGGCCCAAAGACCTCCATCGACTTGTCGGTGCCGTCGGCGGTGGACAGATGGAGATCCGCGATCACAAAAACGGCCATATACGCTCCCGGTGAATAAATCCGTCGTCAAAAGGGAAAAACTGTCACAGGTCAACTGACCGACAGAAAGGAAAATCCATCATGGACGAGAAAAAGAACAACGCAAAGAATCCGCACGGCAAGCCGACCCGCGGCGTCTCCTGCGACGTCAAAGAATGTTCCTACCACGACGGAAAAAACACCTGCACGGCCGGAGAGATCAGCGTCGGTCCCGCCTATGCGCAGACGGGCAGCGAGACGGTCTGTGCGACCTTCAAGCCCAAGGAGTTCAACGGCTGAGCCGCATCCTGGCGGCAAAGGCCGCCAGATCCTCTCCCACCCGATCCACGTCGATCCCGTCGCCAAAGCGGACCGGCTTCTCCGCCAGACCGCACAGAGGCGCGGGGATCGGCTCGCGGGTCGCGGCGTGCAGCAGAGCCATCGCGTCCTCGCCCGCTTCGGGCACACGGTCGGCGATGGCCGTGTATACGCTCTCGGAAAACTTGTAGGGAGACGCGGTGGACACCACCAGGACCCGGCGCGCGGCGTCGGGTTCTTTTTCCCAGCGGCGCGCGGCCGAGAGGGCGACCGCCGTGTGGGGGTCGCACAGATAGTGCCGGTCGGCCCAGGTCCGCGCGATGGTCTCCAGCGTCGCCTGCTCCCCGGTGTCAAAAGCGACAAAGTCCTCGCGCAGCTTGGTCAGCACGGCCTCCTCGACGCCAAACACGCCGCAGTCGCGCAGTCTCTCCATGCAGCCGGTCGTTTCCACCGGCCCGGCGACAAAGGAGAGCAGGCGCTCCAGGTTGCTCGCCGTCAGGATATCCATGGAGGGCGAGATCGTATGCCAGAACTCACGGCGGGTGTCGTACACCCCCGTCTCAAAAAACTCGGTCAGCACGTTGTTCTTGTTGGACGCGCAGATCAGCCGCCCAAAGGGCACGCCCATCTTTTTGGCCATCCACGCGGCCAGAATGTTTCCAAAGTTGCCGCTCGGCACGCACACGTCGGCCTCCTCGCCCGGCAGCAGCGCGCCGTTGCGCACCATCGCGTTGTAGGCGTACACATAGTACACGATCTGACTGACCAGCCGCCCCCAGTTGATGGAGTTGGCCGAGCAGAGAAACATCTTCTGCCTGTGCAGTTTCTTGCGCATCCGCCGGTCGGCGAGCATGGTCTTGACGGCCTTCTGCGCGTCGTCAAAGTTGCCGTTGATGCCCGTCGCCGAGACGTTTTCGCCCTCCTGGGTGATCATCTGCAGCCGCTGGGTATCGCTGACCCCCTCAGAAGGAAAAAAGACCTTGATCGCCGTCCCCGCAACGTCGCAAAAACCCTCCATCGCCGCCTTTCCGGTGTCGCCCGAGGTCGCGGTCACAAAGAGCGCCGTGCGCTTTTCGCGCAGCTTTTTCATCGCGCGCACCACCAGGCGCGGCAGCATCTGCAGCGCCATGTCCTTAAAGGCGCAGGTCGGCCCGTGCCACAGCTCGCATACAAATATCTTGTCGTCCAGCATACGCAGCGGCGCCGCCCCGTCGGGGAACTTGGCCTCGCCGTATGCCTGCTCCGCGTCGGCTCGCAGTTCTCTAAGCGAAAAACACGGAAAATAGCGGTGCAAAACGTCCGCCGCCACGGCGGGATAGGGCTGCCCCGCCAGCGCCTCCAACTCTCCTTTGTCAAAGGCGGGTATCTCCGTCGGCAAAAACAGGCCGCCGTCCTCCGTCAGTCCCCGCAGGATGACCTCCGCGGGAGAATAGCGGTTGTTGTCGCCGATGCGGGTCGACACATACTTGATGCTCATACACGATCCTCGTTTTCCATTTTGTTTTATTTTTTCATGTTCGTTTCATTTTCATGTTTCGCTCTCGGCCCGGCCGTCTCCGGCAGCGCCCGGCGAGAGGGCCTCTGAGACGGTCGGAGCGCCCCATCGCTCAAAAAAGGCCGCCGCCGTCCCCCAGGTCATCCGCTCGATCGCACAGGCAGAAAAGCCGGCGTCGCTCAGCGCCTCCGCGAGCCGCGGCAGGTCCCGCAGGCCCCGCAGACCGCCGGGCAGATCGGTCGTACCGTCAAAGTCGCATCCGAGGCACGTCGCCTCCCCCACGCCATTCTCATAGGCGCGGGTCAGCTGCGCGCAGACGGCGGACAGATCGCCGCCGCCGAGGAACGCACACACAAGGGGGATCCCGATCACGCCGCCCAGCGCCGCGACCCGCCGCGCCTCCTCGTCGGTGAGGTTGCGGCTGTGCGGGCAGAGCGAAGCGAAAGCCGAATGTGAAAAGCAGACCGGTTTGCCCGCGCTCTCCGCCATGGTCAGCACCTGATCGGCGGTCTTGTGCGAGGCGTGCGAGAGGTCGGGGATCAGCCCCAGCGTCAGGCACTCGGCCACGACCGAACGCCCAAAGGGCGTCAGCCCCGTGTCAAACGCCGCGTCGTGCGCGGAGCAGATGGGTCCGTCGCCGGACCAGGTCAGCCCGATGAGCGAAAACCCGGCGTCTTTCAGTCTCCGCAGCCGCGAGAGATCCCCCTCCAGCAGCCGCGCGTCCTCCACGGCCGCGTACGCCCGGAGAGCGGTCTGCCCGGCCGTCGCTTTCCGCAGGCCGTCGTAGGCGTCCCACAGATGCCGCCACGCTTCCGCGTCGCTGTCTCTTTTGTCCGACCAGATGGCAAAGACCTGCCCCGCGCTCTCAAAGGCCCCGAGCGCCGAGGCGTTCACAGCCAGCCGCTCGTCGGATATGGCCAGGCCTTCGCGCTGCATCCGGTGCGCCGTGTCACAATGAAGATCAAAGTATTTCATGTCAGATCGTTTCTCCTCCGAAACAATCTATGAACAGAATCGATCAGACAGACCGCGCCCGCGCCGTCAAGAGCGAAAGGCGTCCGTCAGATGCCGGATCTCCACGTCCGGCTCGCCGTCGTCCGAGCGACGGACGACGACCTCCACCACGTCAAAGCGGATGCGCCGCTCATCCTCCGGAGACAGCGCCCCCGAGGCGGCCGTCCGCAGATGCCGCCGCTGACGGGGAGAGACCAGCCGCCCGGGAGGGCAAAACGGCTCGACGCCCGCCCGCTCGGAGCGCGTCTTGACTTCGCAAAAGACCAGCTCCGCCCCCACCCGGGCCAGGATATCCACTTCGTGGCCGTTGCGGCGGCAGTTGCGGCCGAGGATCGTGTAGCCCTCCTCGACCAGCCGCCGCGCCGCCGCTTCCTCGCCCCAGCGTCCCAGCGCCGCGCGATCGTCGCCCGACGGCGGGGGAGGGAGGGGCGCGTTTTTCTTGTTCTTGATCCGCTCGGACAGGCGCGTCATGACCGCTCCAAAAAACCGAGAAAGCTCTTGCGATGCAAGGGGCACGGCCCCAGCCGACGGATCGCGTCCATGTGTTCTTTGGTCCCGTACCCCTTGTGTCTGGCAAAGCCGTAGCCGGGGTAGAGCCGGTCGTGCTCCAGGCACAGCCGGTCGCGCGACACTTTGGCGAGGATCGCCGCCGCGGCGATCGAACAGGAGAGCGCGTCGCCTTTGATCACGGCTCTCGCCGGGATGTCAAAGCCGCGCGCGACGTTCCCGTCGATCAGGGCCAGGTCGGCCTTGACCGACAGGCCGTCGACGGCGCGCCGCATCGCCAGCAGATCCGCCTCCAGGATATTGAGCCGGTCGATCTCTTCCACCGACGCCGACGCCACGCACCAGCTGATCGCCGACGCGCATATCACGTCAAAGAGCGTCTCGCGCCGCTTGGGCGAAAGTTTTTTGCTGTCGTCCAGTCCGGGAATCTCCAGACCGGGCGGGAGGATCACCGCGGCGGCAAAGACCGGTCCCGACAGAGGGCCGCGTCCGGCTTCGTCCACACCGCACACCCGCGCATAGCCCTCGGCCATGCGGGCGTTTTCTATCTCATAGTTCGGCATAGTCCGTCTGTTTATTCCTTTCCGCCTTCGGGCGGCCGCTCCAGCGACATACGCCCGGGTACCGCGGCGCGGAATTCGTCGAGGAGCATCGTCGCCGTCCTCAGATCGTCCACCTCGCCGCCGCGGACCACAAAGCCGCGCTTTCGCCCGATCATCTCAAAGAGCGCCGGCGCCTCCGCATCGAGGGCCGCCTCGTCGAGACGGTAGCGGGCGAGCAGCAGGTCGGGGTAGGTCCGCCGCAGGCGATCCGTCAGGATCACGGCCAGCTCCTCCACGTCGAGGATCCGGTCGCGGATGGCGCCGGTCAGCGCCAGGTTCTCGCCGGTCACGCGGTCGTCAAATTTGGGCCACAGCACCCCCGGCATATCGAGCAGATCCAGACCGCCCCCGGCCGAGACCCATTGTTTGTCCATCGTCACGCCCGGCCGGTCCTCCACCTTGGCTTTCTTTGCGCCGCACAGGCGGTTGATCAGCGAGGATTTTCCCACGTTCGGGATGCCGGCCGCCATCGCCTTGAGCCGTCGGCCCTCCATCCCCTTTTGGCGGTAGCGCTCGAGTTTTTCCGCCAGCGCCTCGCGGATCGCGGGGACGATGCGGTCGATGTGCTCGCCGGTCTTGCAGTCGATGGCCAGACACGGCGTCTTTTCATGCCCGGCAAACCACGCCGTCCACTCGGCCGTGACGGACGGGTCGGCCAGCGACGATTTGTTGAGCAGGATCAGCGACGGCTTGTCGCCCAGGATCGCCCGGATATCCGGGTTGCGGGAGGAGAGCGGGATACGCGCGTCGAGGATCTCCAGGACGATATCCACTTCGGGCAGCAGCTCGGCCATCCGGCGGCGCGTCTTGGCCATATGCCCGGGGAACCATTGAATGACGGTAGAGGACACCGCACACCCCTTTCCGGAGCCGAAAACGCTCCCGATCATCCGAAAAAATCGCAAAAAGCGCGGCGCCCGACGGTCAGCCCCCGGCCCGCCCGCTCAATAGTCAAAAATGTTCACGGCAGCCCGCCGCTCAAAAAACTCAAATCGGCCGGCCGCTCACAAAACCAAAAAAACTCACATCAGCTCGCCCGCGCCGCCTCTCCCAAACGAGAGGGCGCAAACGAGAGCGCGTACACAAAAGGACGCAAACAAAAGCGTGCAAACGAGCGCGACCCGCCGCGCTCAAAAAAAGCGAACCGACCGCGCCGTCAGCGCGAAAAGAAGGTAAAAGGCGCCAGCCGGATGAGCACCCGCCCCAGCACGGCCCGACGGTCGATCAGACCAAAATCGCGGGAATCCAGCGACTTGTTGCGGTGGTCCCCCATGACAAAGAGCTTGCCTTCCGGTATCACCATATCGATCACTTCGCTGTGGGGATCGGCGCCGTCATAGTAGAGATAGGCCGACTCGTCCACCTTTTCTCCGTCCACGTACACGCCCGCGCGCCGGATCTGCCCGTCATAGACCTCCCCGTCGCGCGCGTCCGGGATGATGAGCAGATGCTGCCCCTCCACGGCGATCACGCGCTTGACCAGCGCAGAACTCTGCCCGGGCGAGTGATCGTTGACCGACAGATCGTCAAAGACCACGATATCCCCCGGCTGAGGGCTAAAAAAGACCCCGGACACCAACAGATGCTCGCCGTCCTCCAGCGTCTTCTGCATGGAGGGGCCGTCCACCATCGCGTGGCGGAACAAAAACAGCGTCAAAAGCAGGACGGTCACCACCGTCAGCGCCAGCAGCTCGATCACCTCGCAGACGGAGATGACCGTGCGCCGGACGAGCGACGGTTTTCCATTCGTGTTGGGAGTGTTCATCGGCTTCCTTTCCCGTCCGCCGCCGGCGGACGCGTCTCAAAAAGTCACAAAAAAGCGGAGCGTCGTCCGCCTGTCGTTTGCCGCGCGGGACGTCGTCGTTTTTTGTGTCGGGGGCGTCTGTTTTTCGCGGACGCGTCTTCCGTGTCCGCCGCCCCCCAAAAAGCGCCACAAAAGCGCCGCAAAAGCGCCGCAAAAGCGCCCCAAAAGCGCCCGAAAAGCTCTCAAAAAGCGCCCCGTCCGAAGAAACGAGCCGGGATCGCCCGGGAGCGGAGTTTACGCAAACAGCCGGGACAGCAGCCCGGTCCCCGGACCGACAAAGTGATCTGTCCCGCTTGCGCTCTCTTCGTCAAAGCGCCCGACCCCCGTCCCGGGGCGGTCGGAGCGATACAGCAGATACGGGACCGGGTCGGACGTGTGCGTGCGCACCGACACGGGCGTCGGATGATCGGGCAGGAGCAGCAGGCGATAGCCCTCGCCGCGCCCCTCGAGATACGAGACCAGAGGCGCGAGCAGCCGTCTGTTCGCCTCCTCGATGCAGCGCACTTTGCCCGCCGCGTCGGCGTGATGGCCGCATTCGTCCGGCCCCTCGATATGCACAAACACAAAGTCCGCGCCCCCCTCAAAGGCGCGCACGGCGCAGGCCGCCTTGGCGTCATAGTCGGTGTCGACCGTCCCGGTCGCGCCCGGCACGTGCGGGACGTCCATCCCGGCGGCGAGGCCGATGCCGCGGATCAGGTCCACCGCGCAGACGACCGTCCCGCGCAGCCCCCACTTGTCGGCAAAGGCAGGCAGAGCCGGTGCTTTGCCCGGACTCCAGAACCACAGCGAGTCGGCGGACAGCTGTCCCCGCTCGCGCCGCGCCCGATTGACGGGGTGGTCGCGCAGGATGTCGGCGCTCCTCTCCATCATGGAGCGGAACGGCGCGCCCGCCGCGCCCCGGGGCAGATACGGGCCGATCGCCCGACCGATGATGTCGTGCGGCCGCGCAAAGTCGACGGCGGGATCCCCGCCGTCCCACAGCATACAGTGCCGGTAGCTGATCCCGCAAAAAAAGCGGATGCTCCCGGTGTCGAATTCGGCTTTCAGCGCCTCGATGAGTTTTCGCGCTTCCTCGGTCGTGATCTCCCCTGACGAGTGATCCAGCATCACGCGCTCGGCATAGGTCGGTCCGTCCGAGAGGGCGACGAGGTTGGCGCGGTAGGCCACGTCCTCCTCCCGCATGGTCAGGCCCATGCTCAGGGCCTCCAGGGGCGACCGCCCGTGCGAGTAGAGTCGCGGATCGTAGGAGAGGATGGAGAGGTTGGCGGTGTCGCTCTCCGGCACCATTCCGGCGGGGACGTTCAGCACCGTGCCGATCTCGGCCCGGGCCGCCAGCCCGTCCAGGACGGGCTTGTCCGCGGCGGCGAGAGGCGTGCGGCCGCCCGGAGTCGCACCGGGCAGATCGGCCGCGCCGTCATAGACCAAAACGAGATATTTCATGTCAGAGCCGTTCCGTCGGGCCCGACGCCCCACCCCAAAAAAGCGAGGGGGAGCCGCGCCGTCCGGTCTTTCTTATTTGACAGAATAAAGTATAACAAAAAAAAGAGAGAAAGGCAACCCCTTCTCCCAAAAAACAAAGCGACAAAGCCGCCCCCGCGCCTCCCCGACCAAACGCCAAAGCCGCCCTCTCCCGAAAAAAAACAAAAAATCCCCCCAACTCACAAAAAAACTCTTGCTTTTTTGCCGCCCCCGTGTTACAATGCACATGTTATGCCCCCGTGGCAGCCAAATCGAACAGTCCTCTGTGAATGCTCCACACGAATGTTCAAGCGAGAAGGAGGAAGCCAAAGATGGATAAAGTATCGGCTTTTACAAGTGAGCAGCTCAAAGCAGACGTCCCGCAGTTCGCCATCGGCGACACGGTCCGCGTCCACAACAAGATCAAAGAAGGCTCCCGCGAACGCGTGCAGATGTTCGAGGGTACGGTCATCGCCCGTCACGGCGGCGGGATCTCCGAGACCTTTACGGTCCGTCGGATCTCCTACGGCGTCGGGGTAGAAAAGACCTTCCCGATCCATTCGCCCAACGTCGAGGCCGTCGACGTGCTTCGCCGTGCGGTCGTCCGCCGCGCCAAGCTCTACTACCTGCGCGACAAAGTCGGCCGCGACGCCAAACTCAAAGAAAAGATCAACAAATAAAGAAAAACGCCGCTTTCCGAGCGGCGTTTTTCTCACCCGTCCGGTCACCCGTCCGGGCGCCTCGTCCCGCACCGTGCGGGGCAGGGCAGAGCCGGGCGATCAGCCCATTTCCTCGGGCAGTTTCCTGCCGCCCAGCAGATGACAGTGCAGATGCCGCACGCTCTGACAGCCGTCCTCGCCCACGTTGGTGATGACGCGATAGCCCCTCGTCAGCCCGCACGCGCGCGCCACCTTCGGCACAGCGCCAAAGACGTCGGCCGCCACCCCGGCCGTCTGTGCCGTCAGCTCGTCCGCCGACGCGACGTGCGTTTTGGGGATGATGAGCGCGTGCACCGGCGCCTGCGGCTGAATGTCAAAAAAGGCCAGCACCCGCTCGTCTTCATAGATTTTCTTGCAGGGGATCTCCCCCGCCGCGATCTTGCAAAAGATGCAGTCCATACTTTCTCCCTCCCGTCGAGCTGCTTTTCGCTTTCATTGTAGCATACCCCGCGCGCCTTTTCAACCAAAACGGAAAAAAAGAAAGGACCCGCCATGACCACCCCCGAGATCCTCTCCCCCGCCGGCAATGAGGAAAAGATGCAGGCCGCCCTGCGCTACGGCGCCGACGCCGTCTATCTGGCGGGCAAGGCCTACGGTATGCGCGCCTCGACCGACAACTTTACCCCCGACGAGATGCGCCGGGCCGTCGCCTGGGCCCATGAGAAAAACAAAAAAGTCTACGTGACCGTCAACACCCTGCCGCGCGAGGACGAACTGCCGGCTCTGTGCGCCTACCTCGGCGACCTGGGTGAGATCGCGCCCGACGCGCTGATCGTCGCCGACCTCGGCGTCTTTGAAATGGCCAAAAAATATGCCCCCCGCGTCCCGCTCCACGTCTCCACCCAGGCCGGCTGCGTCAACTCCGCGTCGGTCAACTTCTGGTACGGCATGGGCGCACGGCGCGTCATCCTTGCGCGCGAGCTGTCGCTGTCCGAGATCCGCGCCATCCGCCGCGCGACCCCGCCCGACGTGGAGCTGGAGGTGTTCGTCCACGGCTCCATGTGCGTCTCTTTCAGCGGCCGCTGCCTGCTCTCCAACTACCTGACCGGCCGGGACGGGAACCGGGGGCAGTGCGCCCAGCCCTGCCGCTGGAACTACGCCCTGCGCGCCTACGCCCTCGAAGAAGAAAAGCGCCCCGGCTCCTTTCTGCCCGTCGAGGAGCACGGCGGGGAGACCTTTGTCATGTCCTCGCGCGACCTGTGCATGATCGGACACATGGAGGACCTCCTGGAGGCGGGCGTCTCGTCCTGCAAGATCGAAGGCCGCGCCAAGAGCGCCTGCTACGCCGCCGTGACCGCCAACGCCTACCGCCTTGCCGCCGACGCCGCGGCCGCCGGCCGCCCCTTCGACCCCGCCCTTTTGCGCGAGGTGGAGAGCGTCTCTCACCGCACCTACGACACCGGCTATTTTTACGCCGACCCGCGCCGGGACGCGGAGACCGTCGCCGCCGACGGCTACCTGCGCGAAAAGGCCTGGCTCGCCACCGTCCTCGACTACGACCCCGCCTCCGGCACGGCCCTGTGCCGCCAGCGCAACAAGTATATCGCCGGTCAGCCGCTCGAAGTGCTCACCCCCGGCCGCACGGGCGTCGCCGTCACCCCCTCCGCGCTCACCGACCCGGACGGCGCGCCCATCGACAGCACCCCGCACCCGGGCATGCTCTTCCGCCTCGCTCTGCCCATCCCGGTCATGCCGGGCGACCTGCTCCGCGAGGCCGACGACTGACGCCAAAAGCGCAAAAATATCACAAAACCCCCGCCGCGATCACACGCAAAGCCGACCACCCCTCCCGCCATGACACCTCCGGCCGAAAAAGACCACCTCCGGCCGAAAAAGACCACCCCGGCCGACAAAACCAACCGCACCGACAAAATCAAACGAAAACAGATCGGGCGGAACAGCGCAAAGAGCGCTGAAACAAAAGGCGCACGATTGTCGGCGAAGCACCCGAAAAGCCACAAATTGTTTATAAAAAATTGTTAATATTCCAAAAAAGTTATTGACATCGCGTTTCATTTGCAATAGACTACAGGTAGGATCGCACAAGCGATCCGACCGAGACAAAAGACGTACCCACACCGAGACACACCCGACGACGTGCGCCCGACCACAGCCGCACCGACAGCCGAGTCGCCTCGCGGACAGGCGCGCATCCGCCGATGCTTGCGGCGCACGAAAGACGGACATCCCGTTTTCGCGCGCCGTTTTTTATTTGATACTGTATATTGTTCATCTCAAATAACGAAAGAAGGAGTCTCGTTATGAAAATAAAAGCTTTTTGTCTTTTGATAATCCTCTGTCTGTTTCTTCTTTGCATACCGTTGTCGTCCTGCCAACAAACCGATACGACAGAAAAAAGCACCACCGTGATAGCAAATACCGAAAGCAACAGTTCTGTCTGGAGGAGAGTCACATACGAGTTCGGATCGATCAAAGATATCGAAATTTATGCGCGCACACAGTCTGCCGACCCGGCCGATTATCCCGACACCGCCGCTTCAACCATCAACAGTCTCGTTTCCCGTTCAACCACAATAGGTATATATGATCCGGTCGAGCAAACGTTCATAGAAGTTCATCAGGTCAATGTCGTAGAAGACTATGGTTACAAATCTCTGTTTGACCTGTTTGATACCGACGAAGATTCTTTTGAGAGTGCCTACGCCATCCTAAGTCCGCTTCTGGACGGAGTTTATAATGTCATATATACATTCGTGACAGATGACGCAAGAGTGTCAGTTTCCTCAGTGTTTCTTGCCGGCACGGACACCCTCGATACATTGCAAAAGATGTCGGGGGTCATGTTCTTTCCTGATGATATCTTGGTGATCGACGGAAAAGCCCACCAAATCAACAACTTTCTGCATACGAGAACGCCATTGCAGCTTCCCGACAAAGTCGTCACATACGGAGAAGAAGATAGTATACAAAACGCGCTGGTTGTTCGTGATACTGATGTCGGACAGGTTGTCTATTGGGTCGAGGACGGGTTTAAACATTGCGCCTATATTCAAGTCGATGGTTTTCTTGTCACCGTCCACTATGCTGCAGAAGCCGATACATTGACCCGCTTAGACTTTGATCGGTTCTTATCCACTCCAAAATACGCCCCCTTCGCCGCCCTCTTCTCCGAGGACGACGCGGTCTTTGAGGCGGCGATGGAGCGCCTGACGGGCGGCCCTGCTCTCGAAGATTGATCGCCTTTTTCCGCAAGACAGAATGTCACAGAAAGGTGGCTTTAAACATGAAAAAAAGAGTGTTTTTACCGTTGATTCTTTTGTTGAGCGTTGTATGTTCTTGTATGTTTTCCACATCTTGTCACAGCGGCGAAGAACAACGGCAAACGACCGAAGAAGTGAAAAGCCAAAGCGAAAACGACCATTCCGAAGTGGCAGAGGGCGATCTGGTGGTGTATGAGTTTAGGTCGATGCAGGATATGCACACCTATATTACCACCGGCTCCACCGATTCGGACGATTATCAATACCCCGGCGGCATCCTCTTTAACCAAACGGCGGCAGAACGCGCACGCGAGTACGGCTACCGGCCGTTGTGGCAGTATTTTGACATTGATCCGGAACAATATGAGCGCAACGTATGCGGTTTCAGTTTTGATGCCGACAGACCCCGTATTCTCCATACGGTCTATTGCATGGATGAGATCGGCGTTTCATTGATCGCGGCCTCTCAGTATTATAGAGAGGGGTTGCCCTGTTTATTTGATTACTATGTGGCATTCTATGGGGACGAAGTTCTTCGCCCGACCGAGACCGAAAGCGACATGGTGCTGTTTTCAAACAGAAAAGAGGTAGAAAACGGCTACATTCGCAGAGAATACGGCGACTCATACGTACTGTATCGTATCACAGACGGAAAGTTTGTATCGTTCGCGTATGTGGTTGACGGCGCGCTGTTGACGATTCGTCAGATTCATCTTACGACAGATATGACCCACCGGGATTTGGGAGAGATCACGACC
>JAGDBW010000123.1 GCA_017958845.1 Clostridia bacterium
GCGATGTTGGCGTGATGACCGGTCAGCAGCACCGGCGGCACCTCCATCCCCCGCCACTCGGCCGGGTGGGTGTAGTGCGGGCATTCCAGCAGACCGCTGGCCACGCTCTCGTCGGTGTAGCTCTCCTCGCACGCCAGCACGCCGTCCAGGAGCCGCGACACCGCGTCCACCACGATGCAGGCGGGGATCTCGCCGCCCGTCAGCACAAAGTCGCCCACCGACAGCTCCTCGTCCACACAGGCGTCGATCGCCCGCTGGTCCACGCCCTCGTAGTGGCCGCACAGCAGGATCAGATGATCGTACTCCCGCTTGTATTCTTCGGCCACCCGCTGCGAAAAGAGCCGGCCCTTGGGCGAGAGATAGACGACCCGACAGCGCAGCTCGGGCGGGCAGTCCGCCCGCGCGGCCTCGACACAGTCCGCGATCGGCTGGGGGGTCATGAGCAGTCCCGTCCCGCCGCCGTAGAGCGTGTCTTCGGTCTTGCGGTGACGGTCGGCGCTGTAGTCGCGGATCTGGCGGCAGTTGACCGAAATGAGGCCCGCCGCCCGCGCGCGGCCGATGATCGAGGCAGAGAGCACCGTCTCCACCACGTCGGGAAAGAGCGTCAGGATCTCAAAGTGCATCGTCGTCGCCCCCTTCGTCAAAAAAGCCGGGGATCGGCGTCACCAGCACCCCCTCGGCCGAATCGACCCGCGACACAAAGGCGGGCACGGCGGGGAGCAGCACTTCTTTGCCGTCGGGGGTCGTGACGGTATAGAGAGCGGAGGCCGGCGCGTCGGTGACGTCGGTCAGCGTGCCGTAGAGCCGCCCGTCCCGCGCGTCCCGCACGGGCAGACCGATCATATCGGCCAGCAGCATCGCCCCCGGCGCCACCGGGATGGCCTCGCGGCGGCAAAAGAGGGTCTTTCCCTTGAGGCGGAGCGCCTCCTCCGGGCTCGAAATACCGGCAAAGGTCACCAGCGCCATCCCCTTGTAGGGGGAGGCGGAGACGACCGTGAGCGCGCCCCGGCCGTCGGAGGTGAGAAACATCTCCCCGATGCGGCAAAAGACGGCGGGACTGTCGCACCAGCACTCGGCTTTGACAGCGCCGCGCACACCGTGGGTATTCAGGACCTTTCCGCATTCAAGGAAAGGGGCAGGCGTGTTTGTCATGACCATTATGTCCTTTATTGACCCGAAAAAGACGGGGGTTTTTCTTTTTTTCGCTTGTTTTGAAAATAAGAAGTCAAAAGATCGCGGCATTCCTCCGCCAGGACCCCGCCCGTCAGCCGCGGTTTGTGGTTGAGCGGGAGCGCCGTGAGATCCACCACCGACCCAAAGGCGCCGGCTTTCGGATCGTCCGTCCCCCACACCACGCGGCCGATGCGGGCGTTGACGGCCGCCCCGGCGCACATGGGGCAGGGCTCCATGGTCACGTAGAGGGTCGAGTCGGGCAGACGCCACCCGCCCACGGCGCGGCAGGCTTCTTCGATGGCCAGGATCTCCGCGTGATGGGTCGCGCAGCGCGAGGCCTCGCGGGTGTTGGCGGCCTGCCCGACCACCTCGCCGCGGCAGACCACCAGCGCTCCCACCGGCACTTCGTCCTGTCCGGCCGCCTCGGCGGCCAGCGCCAGACACCGGCGCATATACGCCTCGTCCGAGGGCTCAGCCGCGGACGCGGGCGGCGCTTTTTTGACCTCGTCTCCGGTCGGGGAGACGGTTGTTCGTTGGTTCATGGGGCCTCCTTTTTTGACACGGGGCGGGGGATGTGTTCCCCCGAGCCGCGGCGCGCGGATCAATGGATGCGCTCCCCCGGGCCGTGTCGCGCGGGCGGGGCGCCAGGGTTTTGCTTGTCGTTTTTGCGGCGGCCGGGAGCGGTCAGCGGCCGCGCGCCGGTCCTGCGGGTGCGGAGCGAGCCGTTCCCTTCGCTCCCGTCAGAAGAACGAAAGGACCCCCGCCCACACAAAGAGCGCCACCACGATCACACAGGGAAAGCGGACCAGCTCCAGCATCATCCGACCCGTCGCGCCGTCGTCCCGCCATACCCGGCGGATCGCGTCGATGCGGTCGCGGCGCTTTGCGAGCGGCAGGAGCCGCCGGATGACGACCGCGAGCGCGACCAGCACGGCGCACAGCGAAATATACGCCGCGTCGCTCCGCCCGATCAGGCAGAGCGCGAGCAGGTTGTTAAAAAAGTGGAGGATCATCCCCGGCAGGGGAGAGGCGGCCGCCTCGGCGACCGTGCCGAGCAGCAGACCCGCCGCGAGGGCATAGGGCCAGCGCAGAGGCGAGGCATGCATCAGCGCAAACAGGATCGAGCAGCAGACGAGCGACCCCCGCCGTCCGATCGGCGAGAGAAAAGAAGGGAACAGACCACGGAACAGCGCCTCCTCGCACACGGCCGGCAGCAGCGCGTAGACGAGCACCCGCTGCCACAGCGGCCCGACGAGCGTCGCCGTCTCCCGCACCCCCGCAGCTTCGCCGAGCGCGGCGGAGGCGCGGGCGAGCAGCATGACCGAAGCGACAACGGCGGGCGCGGCGAGC
>JAGDBW010000124.1 GCA_017958845.1 Clostridia bacterium
CCGTCTGCGGCGGGGTGTTTTTTTGCGGTTTTTTGTCTTTTGGCGGTCAGTCCATGCGGCTGATAAAGGCCACGGCGCGGCCGAGGATGCGCACACGCGACGCCTCGTCTCCGACAAAGACGAAGGGGGCGTACTTGCTGTTTTCGGGTGAGAGGATGATCTTTTGGTCCTTTTGGTCATAAAAGACGCGCTTGAGCGTCGCTTCGTCGTCCACGGCCACCGCGGCGATCTCACCGTCCTCGACCCGGTCCTGCCGATGGATGAGCACCGCGTCGCCGTCGCAGATGCGCGCGCCGATCATGCTGTCGCCCCGCGCGATCAGGCAGAAGTCGGCCGACAGCTCCTCGCTGGGCGGCACGTAGCCGTCGTAGCTCTCCTCGGCATAGACCGGCTCGCCGCAGGAGATGCGGCCGAGGATCGGCAGGCCCCGGGCGGGCCGGGGCGGCTCGGACCAGCCCAGCAGCCGCGACGGAGGCAGACCGAGGCGGGCGGCGATGGCCTCGATCTTGTCATAGGGGATCTGCGCGATCACCCCGCTCTCGTAGCGCTGGACGGTCTGCTTGGAGACGCCGACGGCCTCGCCCAGCGCCTGCAGGGTCACGCGCTGCTGTTTGCGATACTGTCGGATGGTTTCGCCGACGGTCATACCATACACCTCGCTTTTGCGTCCCGGCGAAAGTCACGCGGGACGGTATCTTTTTGGCTTGTCTGAGGTCATTATAGCACACGATCGGGTCAAAAGCAATCATTTTGCGTGACTTTTTTGAATTTGTCACTTGACATGTGACTTTTGCCGTGCTATTCTATAGTCACGTGGCAGGTGACTTTTTTGCTTTTTGCCGTCCTAGCGTCCGCCCCCGCCCGAAGGGGGACGGCCATTTTCCCTCATGGTAGAGCGCTTTGGATCGACCGGCGGCGTTTTGTCTTTTTTTCGGCGCCGTACCGCGGCGCGTCGTCGGGTCTCCCAACGTCCGGCGGCGCTCCTCCCTGCCCGGCAGACAGTCGGCCGCCCGACGGCCGACGGAAAGGAAACGATCATGTGGGAGGACCAAACCGATGTCCCCGCTCCGCCGTGCGCGGAGGACGGGGACGAGCTCCCGTCGCCCTACGCGGAGGACCTGGTCGAGCTGCGCTCCGCTCTGGCGGAGACGACCGCCAAGCTGACGCTCCTGGACCGGGTGCGGGCACTGCTGGAAGAAAACGACGGGGACGAAAAGCTGCTGACCCTCTTTTCGGCCTTGCTGGACGCGGCGACCGAGATCCGCTGCGAGGCCGACCGGCTGTCGGAGGACCTGGCGCTGTTGGAAGATGAGCTGTCGGACGCCGTGTGGTCGGCGTCGCGGCACGCCGCGGGAGGAGGTGTGAGATGACGGACAAGCGTTTTTCGCGGGAGACGGAGATGGCGATCCGGGCCATCTGCGCGGACTATCCGCGCCGGGCGCGCATCCTGGCCGCCGACCGCGCCCCGCAGGAGCTGAAAGACGCCTGCGGCCTGCTCAACCGCACGGTGGACGAGGCGACCGCTCTGGCCTATGACCTGACGCGGGCGTGGGCCGAAAACTTCTGCGAAGTGCTGCGCGAGGATATCGCGCAATGCCGCGGCTATGCCCGCTCGCCCCTGTCGGGGGTCATGAGCGAGGGCAGCTACAAAAAATACAAGCACATCGTCAAGCGCGAGATCGCCCGGCGGCTGTGCCTGTGATCCCGGTTTTTTGGGGGGAGCGTCTTTTGCCGGTCGGCAAGAGACGCTCTTTTTTTGCGTCGGAGGCGGACGGGACGAGCCAAACGGCGGGCGAAGAAGGCCGGGGGCGGCGAAGGTCAACTTGACAAACGCGCCCGTTTCGGTATAATAAAAGAGATAATAAAATAGTGCGATATTTTTTAAGAGATGACGTTCGTCAAGAGACGTTCGTCCCGCTCCGCTCCCTCTGTATTTCTCATTGATTTTTTTCTTTGCGAGGTTGGTTATGCTTTTGATCAAGGACTTTTCCAAAAAATACGGCGACAAGGTCGCGGTCGACCGCCTGACGCTGCACATCGCGCCGGGCGAGATCTACGGCTTTATCGGTCACAACGGCGCCGGCAA
>JAGDBW010000125.1 GCA_017958845.1 Clostridia bacterium
GTGGACTGCTTTTCTGAGCTCGGCGAGGTGGTAAGCTACGCGAACACCGTGACTCCTAAGGAGGTTGCAGAGCGCGTCGGCGATGCGGAGGAGCAGGTCGCGGGTCTTGTCCCAGCCGAGGCAGGGATCGGTGATGGAACAGCCGAAGAGGCCGCCGTCGGCGGGCTGGGCGCCGTCGAGCAGGTAGCTCTCGATCATCAGGCCTTTGACAAATCCTTTGAGTTCCGGGTGGCGGCGGCGCGAGGCGAGGACCGAGGCGGCGACGTCGCGCTGTCTGTCCGGATCCTTTCCGGAATTGGAGTGGCTGCAATCGACGACGACGGCGGGGTGCGGCAGGGCGCTCTGCCGGGCGTCTTTTAAAAGAGAGAGCAGTATATCGGTGTCGTAGTTGGGGCGGTGTTCGCCATTCTCCACGCAGCCACGCAGGACGGCGTGGGCGTACGGGTTTCCGTGGGAGTGGACCTCCCAGCCGCGGTAAAGAAAGGTGTGCGGCAGGTGGGCGGCGAGGACGGCGTTTTTCATGGCGGTGAGGTCGCCGTGCGTGGGGTTTTTCATGCCGACGGGGATATCGAGGCCGCTGGCGGTCAGGCGGTGCTGCTGGTCCTCGACCGAGCGGGCGCCGACCGTGACGTAGGCGAGCAGGTCGCTGAGGTACCTGTGGTCGTCGGGATAGAGCATCTCGTCGGCGCAGGTGTAGCCGAAGTCGCACAGGGCGCGCAGATGCAGCTCGCGGGAGGCGACGAGCCCGCGCAGCAGGTCCGGTCGCTCGGTGGGGTCGGGCTGGTGGAGCATCCCCTTGTATGACCGGGCGTCGGACCTCGGTTTGATGGTAAAGAGGCGCGGAATGACAAAAACCCCCTGCCCCAGTTCGCTTTCGAGCGACTTTAGGCGGGAGAGATAGGCGAGGACGCTGTCGGCTCTGTCGGCCGAGCAGGGGCCGACGATGAGCAGAAACCGGTCGCTCTGTCCGTCAAAGACGGCTCGGAGCGCCCGGCGGCGCTCGTCGACGACGGGGCGGGCGGCCTCCGGGATGGGATGGGCCTCTTTGAGTTCTTTTGGGAGCGGGAGTTTTCGGCGGAAGGTCATGTTCATGCGTTTGGATTTCCTTTTGAGAGGTCGGTACAATCGACGCCGGTCAGGCGGAGATGTGAGAAAAAGTCCGGGTAGCTCTTGGCGACCGCGCCGCGGTCGTCGAGGTCGCCGCCGACGTGGGCGAGCAGGACGGACAAGGCCATTACGACGCGGTGGTCGTCGGCTCCGTCGAGCGGGGCGGCGGGGGGATGGAGGCGAGCGGCGTGGACGCGGACGGCGTCGCGGGCGATCTCGATCCGGCCGCCGCAGGCCTCAAGGGCGGCTTTGGTGGCTTCGAGACGGTCGGACTCCTTGTTTCTCTGGCGGTCGGTGCCCAAAAAGACGCCGCCCTCGCACAGAGACGCCAAAACGAAACACAAGGGGCCGAGATCGGGGCAGTCGGCGAGGTCGATCATGGTCTCGCCGCGCGTGATGCGCTCAAAGAGCGCGGGGGCGACGGCGTCGGCCTGGTCGGAGGCGGGGTCGAGCCCCTCGACGCGGACGCTGCCGCCCGAGAGATCCAGCGCAAAAAACGGCGCGGCGGACGACCAGTCGCGCTCGGCTGTGGCCACGGTCGGGGCATAGCGCTGCTCACCCGGGATGTGGTAGGTATGTTCGGAGATCGGCTCGATCCGCACGCCGAAGCCGGCGAGCACCCGCGCGGTCATGGCGAGGTAGGGGCGGCTGACGACCGGCGGCAGGAGGGTCAGGACACTCTCGCCGCGACAGAGCGGCAGGGCGAAAAAGAGGCCGGAGACGAGCTGGCTGCCGACGCCGCCCGACAGCGTGATCGCCCCGCCCGACAAGGGGCCTGTCAGCGTGACGCTCAGTTCGTCCGTGCGGCAGGTCAGGCCCTGCTGTCGGCAGAGCTGTGTGAGATGGTCGAGGGGGCGGCGGAGCAGCGACGGCGCGCCGGTCAGGGTGGCCGTCTGCTCCGAGAGCAGGCAGAGGGGAGCCGAAAAGCGCAGGACCGCGCCGCTCTCGCGGCAGGGGACGGTGACGGCTTCGGCGCGGGCGCGGGGATCCGCGCCGACGACGCGGAGGGTATCGCCGTCGATGACGACGCGCGCGCCGAGCGCTCGGACGGCGTCGACGGCGGCCTCTGTGTCCTGACAAAAAGAAACGCCGTGCAAAAGGCTCTCGCCCGGGGCGAGCGCGGCGGCGAAGAGCAGGCGCTGGAGATGGCTCTTGGAGGCCGGGGGCGTGACGGAGCCGCGGCAA
>JAGDBW010000126.1 GCA_017958845.1 Clostridia bacterium
CTTTGCGCACGTCTACGCGGCCATGGACCGCGTGACGGCCCGCACCGAGTCCTACACGGCCCTGCTGGCCATGTCCTCCACCCGCATCTACCGCTTTGAGGCCATCAACAACGCGGGCTCGAGCGGCTGGTATCTCGGCGACGGCGTACTGCTGCTCCACGGCGGCAGCGCGAGCGACTATCAGAGTGCCCGCTATTCTTCTATGGACAAACTGCGCATCCCCGGCACGACCGTCTCCTCCTACAAGCGGGAGAACGTCGGCTACACCACCGACACGGGCCTCTTAAACCGCAGCGCCTTCGTCGGCGGCGCCTACAGCGACGACTACGCCGCGGCGGCCATGTTCCTGGCCTACTCGCCCGCCGACAAGATGGGCAACTTTGTCTCCGACCTCGTCGCCCAAAAGGCCTACTTCTTCTTTGACGACGAGATCGTGTGCGTCGGCGCGGGCATCAACGCCGACTACACCGCGGGCGGAAAGACCAACGTCGGCGACGTCTACACCATCATCGAAAACGTCTCCGGCACGGGACGCACCCTGTTTGTAAACGGCCGGCAGACTTCTCTTTCCGAAAACGTCGAGACCGTCTCCGCCGGCGTCGGGTACGCCACCCTGTCCGGCTGGTGCGGCTACGTCTTCCCCGAAGCGACCGACGTGACGATGCAGAGAAAGAGCAACGGCATGTTCCAGATGTTTGTCGACCACGGCGCAAAGCCCGTCAACGCCGCCTACGCCTACGTGATGCTGCCCGGCGCCTCCGACGCCGAAACGGCCGCCTACGCCGCCGCCCCCGACGTGGAGATCGTCTGCGCCTCCAACATCGTCACCCACGTCGTCGAGACGACGCTGGGCGTCGAGGGCTACGTCTTCTGGTACGGCACCTACTATGACGGCATCCGCACCACCGACGGCGCGATCATCCTCCGCGAGACCAACGCCGACGGCTCCGTCACCTACCGCGTCAGCGAGCCGACGCAGCTGCTCAGCACCCTGACCCTGACCCTCGACGGCGCCTACACCGTCACGGGCGAAAACCTCACCTGGTCCGTCAGCGGCGGCCAGACCGTCGTCACCCTGACCACCAACGGCGCGCTGGGCGCGACCTTCACCTTTACGGTCACGCCGAACTGATCGCCACACAGGGAGCGGCGCGCCGGTTTTGCGGACGCGATACAGCCGGACCCCGCCGGCGCGAGACGAAAAAGCGACGAGCGGAGTGTTGTGTAAACGGCACTCTGTCGAAGAGAGCCACACGCGCGGCCGGACACCAAAAAAGCAAAAAGCGGACGCAAACCAAACCGGCGCACCGGGCGCGACCTTCACCTTTACGGTCAGCCCGAACTGATCGACCCAACAAACAAAACGGCCGCCGCGGCTATACGCCGCGGCGGCTTTTCTTGTCCGTTGTTCATCTGTGCCACCACCCAAACGAAAAACGCGCCGCTCCAAAGGGAGCGGCGCGCCGGTTTTTCTTTTTTGTTCGCCGTGTCGGCGATCAGCGGGCGTACTCGACGGCCCGGCTCTCCCGGATCACGTGGACCTTGATCTGTCCGGGATAGGTCATTTCGTTTTCGATCTTCTTGGCGATGTCGTGCGCCAGGATCATCATGCGATCCTCGCTGACTTCTTCCGGCGTGACGATCACGCGCACCTCGCGGCCCGCCTGGATGGCAAAGGTCTTTTCCACCCCGGCGAAATCCGAGGCGATCTCTTCCAGTTTCTGCAGCCGTTTGATGTAGTTTTCCATATTCTCGCGGCGTGCGCCGGGGCGAGCGGCCGAGATGGCGTCGGCGGCCTGGACGATCAGGTCGATCACCGACGTCGCCTCCACGTCGCCGTGGTGGGCTTCGATGGCGTGGACGATCTCCTTGCTCTCCCGGTACTTGCGGGCGATATCGGCGCCGATCTGCACGTGCGACCCTTCGACTTCGGCGGTCATCGCCTTTCCGATGTCGTGCAGCAGGCCCGCGCGTTTGGCGACGGTGGCGTCCGCGCCCAGCTCGTCTGCCAGCATACCGCTGAGCAGCGAAACTTCGATGGAGTGGCGCAGCACGTTTTGCCCGTAGCTGGTGCGGTATTTCATGCGCCCCAGCAGCTTGATGAGTTCTGTCGGCAGGCCGTGCACGCCGGTCTCAAACACGGCCTTTTCTCCGGCCGTCTTGATGCTGGCTTCGACGTCCTTCTGCGCCTTTTCGACCATCTCTTCGATGCGGGCCGGGTGGATGCGGCCGTCGGAGATCAGCTTTTCGAGGGCCAGCCGGGCGACCTCGCGGCGCACCGGATCAAAGCCGGAGATGGTGATGACCTCCGGGGTGTCGTCGACGATCAGCTCGACCCCCGTCAGCGTTTCGATGGTCCGGATGTTGCGTCCCTCGCGGCCGATCACGCGGCCTTTCATCTCCTCGCCCGGCAGAGCGACCACCGAGATGGTGGCCTCGCTGACCTGGTCGGCGGCGCAGCGCTGGATGACCTGGGCCAGGATCTCACGGGCCTTTCCTTCCGCGTCCTCGCGAAAACGCTCCTCATACGAGGCGAGTTTCATGGCTGTCTCGTGGGCGATCTCGCTGTCGAGCCGCACCACGATCTCGGCTTTCGCTTCTTCTTTGGTCATCTGCGCGACCCGCTCAAGCTGCGAAAGCTGATCGGCTTTCATGTCCTTGATCTTGTCGAGTTCCTCGTCGGCGTCCTTGAGTTTTTGCTGGAGCTGCTGCTCCTTTTTGTCGATGCCTTCGGTCTTGCGGTCGAGGACCTCTTCTTTTTGCTGGATGCGCCGCTCCATGCGGGACACTTCTTTGCGGCGTTCCTTCAGTTCTTCATCTGCTTCGTTCTTGGCGGCCAGGATCTCCTCTTTCGCCTCGATCAGCGACTCTTTTTTGCGGGTCTCGGCGTTCTTGATGGCTTCTTCGAGGATCTGGTTGGCCTGCTTGACGGCCGATCCGACCTTCCGCTCGGCGACGATCTTGCGCAGCATCACGCCCGCGCCGATACCCAGCAAAAGCCCGACGGCCAGTCCGATGAACAACATGGCTATTTCCATGACGATCTACCTCCTTTCTTTGGTCGATATGACACTGTAGAAAGTTGTGGAAACAAGTATACTCAATGTACACAAAAATGTAGCAAGTAAGTATATCTCAATCATACATTATAAAACACACGACCAGAAAAGTCAAGGACGTTTTGTCCCCCGGGCGCAAACACCGCCGCCTGCCGCCCGAAAAAGCGCCCCCTCCTCCCGACGCCCCCGCCGCGCCGCCCACCCGGACAGAGGCCACGGTCGCCGCTTTCGCTTTCGCCGCTGCCGCCGCTTCTCCCTCTGCCGCCGCTCTGCCCGGACAAGGAACGCTCTCTCTTTCGCCGCCGCAGCGCCGCCGCGTCGCGCAAACGGAGACCCGGCTCCGCGGCTTTGTTCACAGAACGTTTACAAACGAACTTCTTTCCTCCCTTGACAAAGGCAGGCGAAAGTGGTAGAGTGAGACTGTTGGGTTTAGCACTCTGTATATTTGAGTGCTAATTTCGGCAAAATATCCGCGTGACTGCCAGCCGGCGGCCGGGAAAGGAGACGACCTCTCATGGAAGATCATCCGTTGACCAAACGACAGGAGACCATCCTGCGGACCATCATCGACGCGCATATTTCCAACGGCGAGCCCGTCGGCTCCAAGTACCTCGCCCAGCACCGCGACCTCTCCTGTTCGTCCGCCACCATCCGCAACGAGATGGCCGAGCTGGAACAGCTGGGGCTGCTCGAACAGCCGCACACCTCGGCCGGCCGTGTGCCCACGGAGGCGGGCTACCGCTACTACGTCGACACGCTGCTCCGCCACTACCGCGCGGCGGCGAGCGAGATCGAGCAGATGAGCGCCTCGCTGCGCCGTCGGCTGGGCGAGCTCGACCAGATGCTGGTGGAGGCGTCCCGTCTGGCCTCGGCGCTCACCAACTATCCCGGCATCGCCGTCAAGGCGGGGCCCGCGCAGGTGCGCATCCGGCGCTTTGAGGCCATATACGTCGACCAAAACAAGTTTTTGCTGGTCATGATGTTCTCCTCCGGCTCCGTGTTTACCAAGTCGGTGGTCCTCGAGCGCGGCTCGCTGCGCGCCGCCGACCTGCCGCGGCTGCTCGACGTGCTCAACGAGCTGTTTGTCGACCTCACGGCGCAGGAGATCACCCTGCCGCTGATGATCGAACTCGAAAACCGGCTGGGCGACCTCACCTTTGCCGTCGGCCCGACGGTCAAGCAGATCTACGAGACCATGGCCGAGCAGAGCGACAGCGACCTGCGCGTGGAGGGCGTCAACCGGCTGCTGCAGTATCCCGAATACGAAAACCTGGACGAGCTGCGCAACATGATGACCCTCTTTGAAGACAAGGAGGACCTGATCGACGCCATCAAGACCGACGCCGACGCCCGGCTCGAAGACGGCGTGCACGTCCTGATCGGCAGCGAAAACAGCGTCAAGGTGATGAACAACTCGGCCCTGATCTATCGCCCCGTCCGCCGCGACGGACACGTCATCGGCGCCATCGGCGTCATCGGTCCGCGCCGCATGGATTACGCCAAGGTGATCTCGACCATCGACCAGCTGGCGGCGGGCATCGACCGACTCCTCGAAGGCCAGAAACAGCCCGGGCCGCTCGGCATCGCCCCGCCCGAACAACCGCAGAAAGGACCCGAAAAACATGACTGACGACATCGAAAAAGGTCAAAAAGAGCCAATACCCCCCGAAAAAGAAGCCCCGACCGACACCGACCCCGCCGCCGACGGCGCCGCCCCGCAAGAACCCAAAGACGCCAAAAGCGACAAAAAGAAAGACAAAGCGGAGCTGATCTCCCTGCGAGAGCAGAACGCGGCGCTGACCGGGCGGCTGGCCGCCGCCGAGGCGGCGCTGGCCGAACAAAAGGACCAGCTCCTGCGCGTCGCCGCCGAGTATGACAACTTTCGCCGCCGGACCCAAAAAGAACGGGACGCTCTCTACACCGACGCGGCGTTCGACGTGCTGGCCGACGTGCTCCCCACCGTCGACAACCTCGAGCGCGCCGCCCTGGCCACAGGCGACGCCGAGGCCATCCGCCGGGGGCTCGAGATGACCCTCACCGCCATCCGGGAACTGCTCAAAAAGCAGGGCGTCGAGGCCTACGGCGAGCCGGGCGAGACCTTCGATCCCGCGCTGCACCACGCCGTGATGCACGAGGACGACCCCGACAGGAGCGAGGGCGAGATCACGCAGGTCTTTATGCGCGGATACAAAAAAGGCGAGCGCGTGCTGCGCTACGCCATGGTCAAAGTCGCCAACTGACCGCCCGCTCCCCTCTCCGCTCCCCGCCCGCTCCGCTCCCCCTCTCCCCCGCGGCGCCGGCCTCTTTCGGACCCCCGCGGATCCTACCACAAAAACGACAAAAACAAACATACAAAATAACAAAATAAAAAAAGAGTATCTTTCCGGAGGAATCATTATGGCAAAAATCATCGGCATCGACCTCGGCACGACCAACTCCTGCGTCGCCGTTTACGAAGGCGGCGAGCCCATCGTCATCCCCAACCCCGAAGGGAGCCGCACCACCCCGTCCGTCGTCGCGTTTTCCAAGACCGGCGAGCGCATTGTCGGCCAGGTCGCCAAACGCCAGAGCGTCACCAACCCCGATCGCACCGTCATCTCCATCAAGCGCGAGATGCGCACCGCCCACAAGGTCACCATCGACAACACGACCTACACCCCGCAGGAGATCTCGGCCATGATCCTGCAAAAACTCAAATCCGACGCCGAGGCCTACCTCGGCACCACGGTCACCAAAGCCGTCATCACCGTCCCCGCCTACTTTACCGACGCACCGCGCCAGGCGACCAAAGACGCCGGCAAGATCGCCGGCCTCGAGGTGATGCGGATCATCAACGAGCCGACCGCGGCCGCGCTGGCCTACGGCATGGACAAAGAAGACGAGCAAAAGATCATGATCTTTGACCTGGGCGGCGGCACCTTTGACGTCTC
>JAGDBW010000127.1 GCA_017958845.1 Clostridia bacterium
CGTAGGTCGGCCTGCCGTAGCTCGGCTCGCCCGACGGTCTGCCGTCCGGCTCGGCGCGTCTCTGCCAGCTGACGCCGTCGTAGACGTAGCGCGGGCCGGCGGAGGGGTCGTCCGCGGTCTTGTCGTCCGCGCTCTCCTCTGTGCGGGGCGCCGAGGGCGCGGCGGCCGGCTCAACGGTCGGCCGATCCGTCGCCGGCGGCGTGTACGCAGGCGGTTCGTCGGCGGGGGCCGACGGTGCGGCCGCGGGCATATCGGGCGCGGAGACCTCCTCCGTGTAGCTCGTTTCGGCGGGGGTTTGCTCCGCTTTTTGCTCTTTTGGCTCGTCTGTCGGCGCGTCGGCCGGTCGCTCGCCTCCGTAGCCGAAGGCGCTCCGGCCATAGCCGCCGGGGGTCTCCCCGTAGGTGTCGGTGCGTTCTTTTTCGTTTTCCAGCATGATCGTTTCCTTTTTTTCGGGGCGCTCTCCGCCAAAGCGGCCGGAGGTCGCGCCGTCGGGCGTTTGTCGGCGGCGTCCCGGAGGGGAGGCGCCGCGGGTGGGTGGTTTATGAGAGGATCTCCAGGATGCTGACTTCGTCCACGCCGTCGATCTCTTTGACCTTGACGCTGACCATCTCGCTGTGGGAGGTGGGGATGTTCTTGCCGACAAAGTCCGGCTTGAACGGCAGCTCGCGCAGGCCGCGGTCGATCAGCACCGCCAGCCGCACGGCGCCCGGGCGGCCGAGGTCAAAGATCGCCTCCATGGCGGCGCGCACCGTCCGACCGGTAAAGATGACGTCGTCCACCAGCACCACGGTGTATCCCGTGACCGGGACGGGGACGTCGGTGTCGCGCAGGCGGGGCTGTTCTTCCGCCGGGGTCAGGTCGTCCCGGTAAAAGGTGATGTCGACGGCGCCCACCGGCACGCGCACGCCCTCGATGCGTTCGATGGCGTCGGCGATCCGGCAGGCCAGCGGATAGCCGCGGCGGCGGATGCCGCAGAGCAGCAGGTTTTGGGCTCCTTTTTGCCTCTCCAGGATCTCGTGGGCGATGCGCACCAGCGCGCGCCCCATGGCCGCCTCGTCGAGCAAGACCGCCTTTTGGCGAAGTTCGTTCATGGTTTTTTCCGTTCCCGTCGCCTGTCGCAACGGCGTATTGATGGGTGGTTTCAGCGGGGGTTATTCGGTGATCTTTCGGGGATCGCCAGGATGTTTTTGGGGGTTTTTCGAGGCTGCTTCGGGGCTTTTTGCGGGGTTTTTGCGGGGGGGCGGCCCCTTTTGCGGTCGTTGGTCGGATTCTTTTTTTATTATTATACCTTGCTCCGCCGCAAAATGCAAGCCGCCGGCGCGAAAGCGCGGGGTTTTTTCTGTGTTTCGGTCGAGGTCCCACGCCGGCGCGATTTTGAGCAAGCGACGAGCGGAGAGGCGTGTGAACGGTATTCTGCCGAAGAAATCCACACGCGCGGCCGGATTATACCTTGCCCCGCCGCAAAATGCAAGCCGCCGGCGCGGATTCGGAGGCGGGGGCGGGCTTTTTTTCGTTTTTCGGCGGGGGCGGGGCGCGTTTTGTTTTTCTTTTGCGCATAAACGGCCGCGGGGCGGAGATACTGAAACCAAACGAAAGGAGAGGGTCATGGATCGTCATTTTTCGCCCCCGGACTACCGGGAGAGGGTGCGGCGGCGCGCCGCCGCGACGCCCGTGGTCAAAAACGCCGCCCGGGCTTTTTTGGTCGGCGGCGCGATCTGCGCCGTCGGGCAGGGCCTGTATATACCGCTCGCCCGGCTGACCGACCCGCGGCAGGCCTCGGTCTGGGTCACGGTCATCCTGATCTTTGCCGCGGCGGCTCTGACCGGGCTGGGCCTCTTTGACCGGCTGGCGCGGCACGCGGGCGCGGGGACGCTGCTCCCGGTGACCGGCTTTGCCAACTCGGTGGTCTCGCCCGCCCTGGACAGCAGGAGCGAAGGGCTGGTGCTGGGCGTGGGGGCCAAGATCTTTTCGATCGCGGGACCGGTCATCCTCTACGCGACGCTGGCGGGCAGTCTCTACGGGCTGGCGCTGTGGGTCGCGTCGCTCTTTGCGTGACGAAAGGAGAAAAAACATGTCGCGTATCACCGTCTTTGACCCCGCGCGCCGTCCGCGCATCCTCGCCGCCGCCTCCGCGGTGGGAGGCGAGGAGTTCCACGGGCCGCTGGGGCCGCTCTTTGACTATCACGACGAGAGCGACCGCTTTGGCGCCGACACGTGGGAGCACGCCGAGGGGGCGCTGTCGCACGTCGTGCTGTCGCTGGCGCTCAAGCGGGCGGGCATGGACCACCGGGAACCGGACGTCCTCTTTGCGGGCGATCTCGAAAACCAGTGCGTCGCCTCGCACGAGGGGCTGGGGTCTTTCGGGATCCCCTACTGCGGACTCTACGGCGCGTGTTCGACCGTGGGCGAAGGGCTGACGCTGGCCTCGCTCGCTCTGTCCGCGCCGGGCGGGGCGCGCGTGGCCGCCGTGGTGACCACCTCGCACTACTGCGCCGCCGAGCGGCAGTTCCGCACGCCGCTGGAGTACGGCTCGCAGCGCACCCCCACCGCGCAGTGGACCGCGACGGCGGGCGGCGCCTTTTTGCTCTCGCGGGACCGGGGCGAGGTGGAGATCGAAGCCGTGATGCCGGGCCGGGTGACCGACGCGGGGCTCCGCGACCCGGGCAATATGGGCGCCGCCATGGCGCCGGCCGCGGCCGACAGTCTGCTGCGCTACCTCGAGGCGCGGGGCGAAGGACCGGGCGACTATGACGCGATCGTCACCGGCGACTTGGCCAAGGACGGATCGTGTTGGTTGTCGGAGTTGCTCACCAAAGAGGGGGTTTTGATCCGGGAGCGGCATTTTGATTGCGGGACGCTGCTCTACGACTACGAAAAGCAGGACGTGCACGCCGGCGGATCCGGCTGCGGCTGCTCGGCGGCGGTGCTGGCCGCGCGCTTCTTTCCGGCGATCGCGCGGGGAGAGATGCGGCGGGTGCTGTTTTTGGCGACGGGGGCTTTGATGTCGCCCTCGTCGCTCTTGCAGGGCGGTCACATCAGCGGGATCGCGCCCGTGGTGTGCCTGAGACGAAGGGAGGGAGACGTATGACGGAGGAGATCGTGCTGTCGCTGGTGCGCGCGTTTGTCGTGGGGGGCGCCCTGTGCGTGGCGGCGCAGCTACTCATCGACCTGACGGCCCTGACGCCGGCGCGCATCCTCGTGTCGTTTGTGTGCGCGGGGGTCGCGCTGGGCGCGCTGGGCTGGTATGAGCCGCTCGTCGGCTTTGCCGGCGCGGGGGCGTCGGTGCCTCTGATCGGCTTTGGCGGTGCGATCGCGCGCGGGGTCCGGGAGGCGGTGGAAGAAGAGGGCCTGCTCGGCGTGCTCTCCGGTCCGCTCTCGGCCGCCTCGGCCGGGACGGCCGCGGCGCTGCTGTTCGGGTACGGGGCGGCGCTGCTCTTTCGCTCAAAGCCCAAGCGCACGTAAAGAAACAAAGAACGCCCAAACAAGAAAGCCGCCCGCGCCTCTCCGTCGTGCGCGGGACACCCACACAACAAAAAGCCCTCTCCGACGCGCGGATCGGAGGGGGTTCTTGTTTTTTCTTGTTGCTTTGGTTGTTTTTCGGTGGGTTTCGGCGGCCGGTTTTGGCTGCTTGTTTTGTCGGTTTTTGTCGGGCGGCGGCTCTTCTGTCCGCCGCTTTTTGCGGCGGGCGGTTTTGACGGCTCATTTTGGCGGCGGCGGCGCGTTTTTCGGCTTCGCCCGGCGTTTTTTGGGCGGGGCGGTCTTGTTTGTCTTTTCGGCCTGTTCGCTCCCGCTCGGTCCCCTCAGTCCGGGGCGGGCGGGTCGGCCGACGGCGCGGCGGGCGCGGACGGTACGGTCCCGGGGTCGGCCGGCGCTTTTGACAGATCGGCGGGGGTGAGTTTTTTGATCCTCTTTTTGATACGCAGGACGTCGCGCGTCATGCGGAAGACGTCGCGCAGACGGATGGAGGAGTCGCTGTTTTGCTCGATCTTGGCGGGCATCTCCGAGACGGGAAAGCCCATCCGGTCGGCCAGCATCAGCACCTCCAGATCAAAGGCAAAGCCGTCCACCGAACACAGCGAAAAGATCCGCCGGGCCGCCTCGGCCGAAAAGCCCTTGAGCCCGCTCTGCGAGTCGGAGGCGCGGATCCCCGTCAGCAGCCGCAGCATCCGGTAGTAGCCGCCGGAGAGAAAGCGGCGGAAGCGCGAGTAGCCCACATATCCCTCGGGGTGGATGCGGCGGGAGGCGACGCAGACCGGCTCGCCCGACGCCAGACGGGAGAACAGCTCGACCACCGCCTCGATCCCGTAGGCCAGATCGCAGTCGCAAAAGACGCAAAACTCGCCCCGCGCGCGCAGCATTCCGTAGCGGACGGCGTGGCCTTTGCCCCGGTTGTCGGGGTAGCCGAGCGGCACGACGTGGGGGTCGGTCAGCGCCCGGATCTCGTCCCACGTGCCGTCGGGCGAGCCGTCGCTGACAAACAGGATCTCATAGTCCTCGCCCCATCGGGGCGTGAGCGCTCCGGTCAGACGCGCCGCGGTATCGGTGACCCGGCCTTCTTCTTTGTAGGCGGGGATGACGAGCGAATACTTCATTTTTTTGTCCTTTGGGCGGTGGATGCGCCTTATGGGTCTTTTTTTCTTCTTGTTTGCGTTTTCAGTATACCAAACGGCCGCCGGAAAAGCAACCGTCGGCCGAAAAAGTGTAAAAAAACAAAAATTTGGCGGTTGGCTCTTGTTTTTTTTGTGTGGATATGTTAGTATTATATTACTTATGTTATACTTATGCGCGCCCACGCGCGCTTCAAAATATATTATATTGTTATTTTTTGATACATAAGAAAGGATTTTCGGTATGAGCGTTTTGCGGGAAGTGGAGCGAGCCGTGCTATCGGTCATCCGCGAACAGTATTCGGACGTGGTGTTCGACCTGTGGTTCAAGGACCTGCATCTGATCGAACTGAGTGAAAAAGAGGCCGTCTTTTCCATCTCCAGCGCCTTTAAGCAGAACATCATACAGTCCCGCCACGCCGCCGCCCTCAAAGAAGCGCTGAGGAGCGTCAACGGCTTTGACGTGGAGGTGCGCATCACCTGCGCCGAGGAGCCGGACCGGGACCCCAAAGAAGACGAGGCCCCCGCCCGGCCGGAGCCGCCCGCCCCCGCGGTCAGGGAGGAGCCGTCGGAGGTCGGCCGCGCGATCGAAAACCGCTCGATCGTCTCCGAATACACCTTTGAAAACTTTATCGTCGGGGACTCCAACAAGTTTGCGCACGCGGCCTGCTACGCCGTCGCCAAGAGCCCCACGACCTACAACCCGCTCTTTATCCACGGGCCGAGCGGCCTGGGCAAGACGCACCTCCTTTACGCCGTCACAAACGAGATGAAGCGCAACAATCCCAACATCCGCCTCATCTACAAAAAGTGCGAAGAGTTTACCAACGAGCTGATCGAGAGCATCCAGAAGGGGACGACCATCGCCTTTAAAGAAAAGTATCGCTCGGCGGACGTGCTGCTCATCGACGACATCCAGTTTATCGCCGGAAAGGTCGCGGTGCAGGAAGAGTTCTTTCACACCTTTAATATCCTCTACGAAGCCGAAAAGCAGATCATTCTGACCTCCGACCGGCCGCCGCGGGACATCCGCCCGCTGGAGGAGCGGCTCATGACGCGCTTTGAGTGGGGTCTCATCGCGGATATCCAGCCGCCGTCGCTGGAGCTGCGCTGCGCCATCATCCAAAAAAAGGCCGAGCAGCGCGGCATTACGCTGGCGCCCGAGATCGTCAACTTTCTGGCCGAGAATCTGCGCGTCAACATCCGCCAAATCGAAGGCTCCATCAAAAAGATCGCCGCCATCTCGATGCTGACGGGCACGCCGGTCAGTCTCGATATGACCAAACGCGCCATCTCCGACATCCTCTCGGGCACCGAGCCGGTCTCGGTGACGGTGGACCGCATCTTTGACGCCGTGTCCAAAAAGTACGGCGTGCCGGTCGAAGACATCAAGGGCAACAAACGCAACAAATCCATCGCTCAGGCGCGTCACGTGGCCGTCTATATCATCCGGCGCGAGACGTCGCTGCCGGTGACGGCCATCGGCGATATCCTCAACCGCGATCACGCGACGGTCCTGGCCTCGGTCAACAAGATCAAAAACGACATGCGCCTGGATCCCCGGCTGGCCGACGAGATCGAAGAGATCGCCTCTCAGATCAAACAATGACGCGACCACGGTTTGTCCTCTGTTTTGTGTGCTGACAAATTTCTCAAAACTCCGTTGTTTCGACGTTGATAAAAATGTGAAAAAGTCCTGTGTTTTCCGCCTGTGGAAAAGACTGTGTTTTTTGACAGGTTTTTCGGCCGTCTCTGACAAAGACGAAAGAGACCGGCAGACAGACGAGACAGGCGTCGGACGTGCTTTTTGACACTTTTGACAGCGCCTATTACTATTATTGCTATTTCTTTTATCCTTTCCTGTTCGTTTTTCTCCGCCAAAGTTCACATGAGGCGATCATCTTCGCCTGAAAGGGGTCTGTTATGTACATCATCTTCAACAAAAAAACGCTACTCGAAAATCTCCTGCCCGCGATGGGCACCGTCTCCACCAAAAACACCATCACCACCATCGAGGGCGTGCTGATCGAAACGCTGGGCGGCACGACCGTGCGTCTGTCGACCTATGACATGAGCAAAGGCGTGCGCGTCACCTTTGAGGCGCTCGAGGTCATCGAGGAGGGCAGCTATATCCTCAACGCACAGCGCTTTTTGCAGATCGTCAAGCTGCTGGGAGGCGAAGAGATCACCCTCAAAGTGGACGACAAATTCAACGGGACGGTCTCCTCGGAGACAGCCAGTTTTTCGCTGTATGCGCTGCGCGGAGAGGACTTTCCCACTCTGCCGGAGCTGACAGGAAAACGCGGCTTTGCCGTCTCCTCTTCGGTCATCCGGTCGCGTATCGCCCGCGTGATGCACTCGGTGGCCGAGCAGGACAACCGCCCCATGCTCTGCGGCGTGTTTTTTAAGATCGAAGGACAAAAGATGGAGATCGTCTCCTGCGACGGCTATTCGCTGTCCGTGTGCAGCGTCAGCTGCGATATCGAGGACGTGGGCGAGGAGGCCGGCGACAAGTTCAGCTTTATCCTGCCGGGCGCTTCGCTCAACGAACTGACCAAGATCCTGCCCGACACCCCGGACAAGATCCGCATCATGCTGGCGAGAAAGCACGCGGTGATCCTCATCGATAGGCTCATCTTCTTTACCCGTATGATCGACAGCGAATATCTGGACTATCAGAAGATCATGCCGAGAGAACAGACCATCTTTGCGACCGTCAACCGCGAGCGGCTGCTGGACGGGCTGGAAAGAGCCAATCTCATCGCCGACGAAAAGATCCAGGGCTCGAGCAAGAGCTACGTCAAGATGAGCGTCAAAGACGACACGCTCTCCCTCTCCTCCACGTCGGTCAACGGCCGCGTCTATGACGAGATGACCTGCGAGCACACGGGCGAAGACCTGCAGATCGGCTTTAACTGCCGGTATCTGATCAACAACGTGCGCGCCTCCTCGGGCGAGGAGATCGTCCTGGCCTTTAAGTCCCCGACCCAGAGCATGACCATCGAGCCCAAAGAGAAAAAAGAAAACGAGAGTTTCTTTTATATGCTGCTGCCGGTCCGCATGACGGAGGCGTGACGGCCGCCGCATGAAACTGTCCTATCTGAAAGCAAAGGACTTTAGAAACATCCGGGAGACGACCCTCACCTTTGGCGAAGGGGTCAACGTCCTGTGCGGCGAAAACGGCCAGGGAAAGACCAACGCCCTGGAGTGTCTCTATCTCTTTTCGCGCGGGCGGAGTTTCAGAGCCGGGGGCGAAGCGGAGATGGTGCGCTTTGGCGCGGGGGGCTTTTCGGCCGAGATCGGCTTTGTGACCGGCGGGCGGGACCATACGCTCGTCTGGCGCTACTTTGACGGGCGGCACAAACGGATCCACAACGGGTTTGAGGTAGAAAAGATCGGGGAGTTTATCGGTCTTTTCAGAGCCGTTTTGTTTTCGCCCGACCATCTGCGGCTGGTCAAGGGCTCGCCCGACGCCCGGCGCGAGTTTCTCAACGTGGCCGTCTCTCAGATCGACCATGAGTATACGGCCCTCTACGTCCGGTTCAGACACATCCTCGACAACCGCAATACCCTGCTCCGCTTTGCGCAAAAAAACCTGTACGTCGATCCGGCGGAGCTCACCGCCTGGACAGAACAGCTGGCGGACGTCAGCGCGCGTCTGGCCGTCAAACGAAAGGCCTACGTCGACGAGCTCGGCCGCTTTGCGCCTGTGTTTTTGCGGGAGATATCGGGCGGCCGCGACGAGCTGAGCGTCTCCTATGACAGCTGTGTCGGCGGAGAGGACGAGGCCTCGATCAGGGACGCGTATCTGGCGGCGTTTGAAGCCGAGCGTCCGCGCGAGGCGGCGGCCGGCTATTCGCTGTTTGGCGTCCACCGGGACGATTTGCGTCTCACGATCAACGGCGCGGACGCCCGCACCTTTGCCTCTCAGGGGCAGCAGCGCTCGGTCGTCTTGGCGCTCAAGACCGCCGAAGGCGAAGTATGCAAAAAGATCTGCGGCGAGTATCCCGTCTTTTTGTTTGACGACGTGCTGTCGGAGCTGGACGAGCGCCGCCGCGCCTACGTGACGGAAAATATCAAAGACAAGCAGATCATCGTCACCTCCTGCGACAGAGAGATCGACGGCGACGCCCGCACCATCCTGGTCCGCGACGGCGTCTACTGTCCCGCGGAGTGACGGCGGCGCGGCCGCTCTTGTGTAAACGCCCGGGGGACGGCTCGCCGGGACCGGGGGACGTCCTCCGGCCGGGCGGTTTGGTCTATCGGATCCCCGTTCGGTTTTTGATCGGGCTGTTTGGATCGGTTTGCTTTTTTATATCTATATCGGTTTATTCTTTTATCTTTTTTATATCTGTATCCGGCTGATCCCGGCGTTTGGCCGCGGAGCACGCGGGACAGAAAAAACGCGGGATGCGCCGAGCCGGCGTTTCGGTTTTCGGACGGGGCCCGCCCCGGGAAAGGAAAGATATGTATCTGCACGTCGGGTCCGGCGAGACGGTCAAGCCGGAAAAGATCGTGGGCATCTTTGATCTGGACAACGTGACCGCCTCCTCGGTCTCCCGCGCCTATCTCACGCGGGCAGAAAAAGAAGGCCGCACACGCGCCAGGCCGGGCGAGCTGCCAAAGTGCTTTGTGCTGCTGGCGGAGCCGCGCCGGCGCAAAGCCGGCAAAAGAGGCCCCGCCGCCCCGCGCCGACAGGGAGAAAAAGACGAGATCTTCTTTCTCCGTATCTCCTCCGCGAGCCTGCGCGCCCGCGCCGAAAACAATGACACAGCGACGGCGGACCTGCCGTTCTGATCGAAAAACAAGCAAAAAAAGAGGATAAATATGGACATCAAAATCGACTCCGCCGCATATACCGACAGTCAGATCCAGGTGCTGGAAGGACTGGAAGCCGTCCGCAAACGTCCCGGCATGTATATCGGCACGACCTCCGTGCGCGGTCTGCATCATCTGGTCTATGAGATCGTGGACAACTCCATCGACGAGGCCCTGGCGGGCGAGTGCGACCGGATCCTCATCACCCTCCTCGACGACGGGAGCGTCTCGGTGGAGGACGACGGACGCGGCATCCCCGCGGGCATGAACCAGCAGATGAACCTCCCGACGCTGGAAGTGGTCTACACCATCCTGCACGCGGGCGGCAAATTCGGCGGCGAGGGCTACAAGATCGCCGGCGGCCTGCACGGCGTGGGCGCCTCGGTGGTCAACGCGCTCTCCGAGTGGCTGGAAGTGCAGAACTGCCGCGACGGCGGGATGTATACCATGCGCTTTGAGCGCGGCAAGGTGGTGCGCGGCTTTGCCCGCGTGGGCGACACCGACAAACACGGGCTGTACGTGCGCTTCAAACCCGACCCCGAGATCTTTGAGGAGACGGTGTTTGACTATGACACCATCCTGACCCGGCTGCGCGAGCAGGCCTTTCTCAACGCGGGGGTGCGCTTTGTGCTGCGCGACACCCGCCCGGGCATCGAGCGGGAGGACGATCTGTGCTACGAGGGGGGTCTGGTCAGTTTTGTCGATTATCTGAACAAGATCCGCCGCGCGGAAAAGATCCACCCCTCCGTCATCTACATCAAGAGCGAAAAGGGCGACTCGGTGGCCGAGATCGCCATGCAGTACAACGACAGCTACAACGAAAACATCATCTCCTTTGCCAACAACATGTCCACCATCGAGGGCGGCACGCACGAGACGGGCTTTAAGACCGCCCTGACCAAAGTGCTCAACGACTATGCCCGCAAGACGGGCGTGCTCAAAGGAGACGACAAGAACCTCTCGGGCGAAGACGTGCGCGAGGGGCTGGTGGCCGTCATCAGCGTCAAGCTGACCGACGCGCAGTTTGAGTCCCAGACCAAAGCCAAACTCGGCAACACCGAGATCCGCTATCTGGTGGAAGGAGCCGTGACGGCCAAACTCGCCGAGTTTCTCGAAGAGAATCCGGCCGCCGGCAAGATCATCCTGGAGAAGGCCATGGCCGCCAACCGCGCCAGAGAAGCGGCGCGCAAGGCGCGCGAGCTGACCCGCCGCAAGAGCGTGCTGGAGGGTTCGACCCTGCCGGGCAAGCTGGCCGACTGTCAGGAGCGGCGTACCGATCTGACGGAGCTGTATCTGGTGGAGGGCGACTCCGCCGGCGGCTCGGCCAAGGACGGACGGGACAGCCGCTTTCAGGCCATCCTGCCGCTCCGCGGCAAAGTCCTCAACGTCGAAAAGTCGCGCCTGGACAAAGTCTACTCCAACACCTCGCTCATCCCCATCATCCAGGCGCTGGGATGCGGGATCGGCGACGAGTTTGATATCTCCAAGCTCCGCTACGGAAAGATCATCCTCATGGCCGATGCCGACGTGGACGGCTCGCACATCCGCATCCTGCTCCTGACGTTCTTTTTCAGACACATGCGCAAGCTCATCGAGGACGGCCACGTCTACCTCGCGCAGCCCCCGCTCTACAAGGTCCACAAGGGCGGCATCGTCCGCTACGCCTTCAGCGACGAGGAGCGCGACGGCGCCTTTGCCGAACTGGGGCAGGGGGCCGAGGCCGAGCGGTACAAAGGTCTGGGCGAGATGGACCCCGAGCAGCTCTGGGAGACCACCATGGACCCCGCCTCCCGCACGCTGCTCAAAGTGGAGATCGGCGACGCGATGCGATGCGACGAGATCTTTTCGCTGTGCATGGGCGACGACGTGGAGCCGCGCCGCGAGTTTATCGAAAAGAACGCCAAATATATCAGCAACCTTGACGTCTGACGGGAGAAAAGCATGGAAAAACATACGCACGAAGCGGACTCGCTGGAGTTTGCCAATCAGAAGATCGTCGGCCGCAACATGGAGCGCGAGGTCAAACAGTCGTTTATCGACTATTCGATGAGCGTCATCACGGCCCGCGCCCTGCCGGATATCCGCGACGGTATGAAACCCGGTCAGCGTCGGATCCTCTACGCCATGTATGAGGATCATCTCACCTACAACCACCCGTTCCGCAAGTCCGCCACCACGGTCGGCAACGTGCTGGGCCGCTATCACCCCCACGGCGACGCCGCGGTCTATATGACCATGGTACGCATGGCGCAGCCCTTTTCGCTGCGCTATCCGCTCATCGAAGGACACGGAAACTTCGGCAACGTGGACGGCGACCCCCCCGCCGCCTACCGGTACACCGAGGCCCGCATGGCCAGGATGGCCGACCTGATGATGGGCGACATCGAAAAGGAAGTCGTCCCCTTTGTCGGCAACTTTGACAACACCCGGCGCGAGCCGACGGTGCTGCCCTCCCGCTTTCCCAATATTCTGCTCAACGGGTCGATCGGCATCGCGGTCGGCATGGCCACCAACATCCCGCCCCACAACCTGGGCGAGGTGGTGGACGGCACCATCTACCGCATCCGTCACCCCGCGTGCACGACGGTCGAGCTGATGCAGTTTGTCAAAGGGCCGGACTTTCCCACCCGCGGGATCGTCTACGGCTCGGCGGGCATCCGCCAGGCCTATGAGACCGGCCGCGGACGGCTGATGGTGCGCGCGCGCTGCCGCGTGGAGGACGAACATCACCGCATCATCGTCTCCGAGATCCCCTACGCGGTCAACAAGTCGCTTTTGGTCGAAGGCATCGCCGATCTGGTCAAGGACAAAAAGGTCGAGGGCATCACCGACATCCGCGACGAGAGCGGCCGCGCCGGCATGCGCATCGTCATCGAGTACCGCCGGGACGCCAACGGCGACGTGGTGCTCAACCAGCTCTACAAGTACTCGATGCTCCAGACCACCTTTGCCGTCAATATGCTGATGCTGGTCGGCGGAGAGCCCAAGATCATGCCGCTGCCGGCGATCCTGGACGAGTATATCAAGTTTCAGGAAGGGATCATCCGCCGCCGCACCGAGTTTGATCTGGCCAAGGCACAGCGCGAGATGCACATCTACGAGGGCTATCACATCGCGCTCGGCCACATCGACGAGATCATCGAGATCATCAAGAAGAGCGACTCCGTCGCCGACGCCAAAGGCAAACTCATGGACGCTTTCGATCTCTCCGACGCGCAGGCGCAGGCCATCGTCGAGATGACCCTCGGCCGTCTGTCGGGTCTGGAGAGACAGAAGATCGAAGACCGCCTGACCAAACTGGAGGCCCAGGTGGCCGAGCTGACCCTGATCCTCGGCGACGAGGGGCGGCTGCTGGATATCCTGGTCGACGAGCTGTCCGAGATCAAACAGAAGTTTGGCGACGAGCGACGCACCGAGCTGGTGGAGGCCGCTCTGGACGACATCGAGGACGAGGACCTGATCGAGCGGCACACCTGCGTGCTGACCGTCTCGCACACCGGCTACATCAAACGCCAGCGCGCCGACGTCTACACCGCGCAGAACAGAGGCGGCAAGGGCGTGATCGGCATGGCCACCAAAGAAGAAGACTACGTCGAGGACGTCATCGTCGCCAACAGCCACAGTCTTCTGATGATGTTTACCAACTTTGGCCGCGTCTACACCAAAAAGGCCTACCGCATCCCCGAGGCGGGCCGCACCGCCAAGGGCACCAATATCGCCAACCTGCTCTCGCTGTTGGACAGCGAGCATCTGACCGCCATCATCCCGATCGACAAACTGGTCGAAGAAGACTATCTGACCATGGTCACCCGCCGCGGCATCATCAAGCGCACGTCCCTGTCCGAGTTTGTCTATCAGCGCAAGAGCGGCAAAAAAGCCATCTCGCTCGACGAGGGAGACGAGCTGCTGTTTGTGCGGCACACCAACGGAAAGAACGAGCTGCTCATCGCCACCCGCGACGGCTCGGCCGTCCGCTTTGCCGAAGAGGAGGCGCGCCCGATGGGACGCACCGCCCGCGGCGTGCGCGGCATCCGCCTGCGCGGAGACGACCGCGTCATCGGCGTGGCCGCCGTAGAAGAAGGAAAAGATCTGTTGACCCTGACCGAGCGCGGCATCGGAAAGCGGACGCCGTTTGACGACTTCCGCACCATGAAGAACCGCGGCGGCCACGGCGTCACCTGCCACAACCTCTCGGACAAGACCGGGCCGCTCGCGGCCATCGCCGCCGTGTCCGGAGAGGACGACATCATGATCATCACCGACGAGGGCGTCATCATCCGCGTGCCGGTGGCGGGCATCCCCGTCTACTCGCGCACCGCCGGAGGCGTGATCGTGATGCGCACCTCGGGCGACGCGAGGATCAAGACCTTTGCCCGTGTCGAGCGCGACGAGGAGATCGAACAGCAGGCCAAAGAGGCCGCCGATCATCTGGGAGACGAGCTGCCGGACGAAGACGAGGTCGAGGAGACCGGGACCGCGGCGGCCGGGGCCGACGCGCCGATGGAAGACGAGGCGGGACCGGCCGGGGACGACGACTTTGACGAGGGCGAGACCGACGAAGAAGACCGCGCGCAAAGCGAAACGTAACGAACAATGAAAAAACGGCTGTTTTTGTGGTTCTTGATCCCCGCGCTGCTCCTGTGCGGCTGCCGGGCCACCGACGGGCTGCGGACAGAGCCGCCCGCCGCGGACGAGGAGATCCTCGCGGCGGTGCGCGACCTCTTGCCGCGGGCGGAGGAGATCAACCGGCTGTTCTTCTTCGACGGTATCCCCGCCGAGGAGGGGGGCCTGGTCGACGGCGCGTATACCGAAGTCTCGCGCGCTTTTCTGGCCGAGTGGGGCTTTGTCGATCTCGCGTCGGTGCGCGCGCGCGTGCGCGCCGTCTACTCGGAGGGAGCGACCAGAGACCTGTTTGAATTGGCCGTCGACTTTTCGACCGAGGGGGGCGTGCGCCCCGCCTATCTGCGCGACCTGACCGAAAAGAGGGACGGGCGCGACGTCTTTGTGTGTCTGATGGTCTCCGACGCGGGGCTGCACGAGACGTTTGATACGGTGGTCTACGACCTTTTGTCGATCACGATCCTCCAAAAGAGCGCCGGCACCGCCCGCGTCAGTCTCTCGGCCGTCGTCACCGACGCCGACGGACATTCGCAGCAGCGCACCCGCACGCTGGGGCTGTGCCGCGAGAGCGACGGATGGAAGCTCGACACGCTCTCGGTCATGAAGTACTTTGAAGCCCCGCAGTAAGCGAAGCGCCGCACGGGCGACGGCCGGCCGCGCCGATACCTGAGCGCCGCCGACCCCCGCACCGAACGCCCGCACCGACCGCCCGCGCCGGCCGCCCCGCCGCCGGGCGGCCGCACAGAGGCTCGACATA
>JAGDBW010000128.1 GCA_017958845.1 Clostridia bacterium
ACAGCGTCCCCTCGCTGCCGCAGACCAGGTCTTTGAGCGCGTAGCCGGAGGAGCACTTGACGGCTTTGCCGCCCAGCTCCATCACCGTACCGTCGGGCAAAACGACCGTCAGTCCTCGCACGTAGTCGCGGGTGACGCCGTACTTGACGGCGCGCATACCGCCGGCGTTGGTGGAGATGTTGCCGCCGATGGTGGCGGATTTTTCGCCCGGGTCGGGGGGATAGAACAGCCCCCGCTCCTCGACGTAGGCCGCGAGGTCCATGAGCAAAACGCCCGGCTCGACGGTGACGGTGAGATTCTCTTCGTCCAGCTCCAGGACGCGGTTCATGCGGGTCATGTCCAGCATCACGCCGCCACAGAGAGCCACCGAGGAGCCGACCAGCCCCGTGCCGGAGCCGCGGGCGACCACCGGGACGTCGTGGGCGTAGGCATAGGCGAGGGTGCGGGACACCTCGTCGGTCGACAGCGGCATGACCACCGCGTCGGGATAGGCGAGTTTTTCGCCGCCTGTCAGCTCGTCGTGCGCGTACTCGGCGGCGATGTCCTCGACGATGATCCGCTCGGGCGGGTAGACGGCGCGCAGGGCTGTGATCAGATCGTTTTTTGCTTCATTTTTCACGGCACAGCTCCTCCATGGGTCCCCGGATGATCTCCTTCCAGTCTCCGACGAGGCCGAGGTGGGCGACGCGGAAAATGGGAGCTTCGGGGTCGGTGTTGACGGCGATGATGCGCTCGGCGTTTTGCATCCCGGCGGCGAACTGGACGGCGCCGGAGACGCCGAGGGTGATGATGAGTTTGGGCTTGACGGTGCGGCCGGAGAGGCCGATCTGCCGCCGGGGATCGAACAGGCCCGCCTCGACCATCGGGCGCGAGCAGGCGAGCTGTGCGCCGATGCGGTCGGCGAAGGCGCGCGCCGTCTCCAGCTCCTCTCCCGCCTTGACGCCCCGGCCGCAGGCGACGATGCACTCGGCTTCGGAGATGTCGCACTCGACGGGTTTGGGCCGTACCTCGATCACGTCGTAGACCGAGCGCAGGGCTTCGGGCGGCGGGGTCATGCGCACGACCGCGCCGTGCGGCTCGCCCGCGGGGGCGGCGTCAAAGATCTTGTAGCGGACGGTGCAGAACTGCGGCCGGTGCGCGGGGGTTACGATCTGCGCCATCACGTTTCCGCCGAAGGCAGGGCGGATCTGTACCAGGTCGGTGTTGTCCTTCATCTCCAGCCGCGTGCAGTCGGCGGTCAGGCCGGTGCCGAACAGCGCCGCGACGCGGGGGGCGAGCGAGCGTCCCACGTTGGTCGCGCCGACCAGGATGGAGGAGGGCTTTTCTTTGCGGACGTAGTCGGCGAAAGCGGCGGCGTAGGCGTCCATCCTGAAATCGGCCAGCGCCGGGTGGTCGTAGACGAACACGCGGTCGGCGCCGCGGCACAGCAGCTCTCCGGCGGCGTCGGCGAGATCATGGCCGATCAGCAGGGCGCTGACCGGGTGGCCGGTGACGGCGGCGAGGTCGCGCGCCTTTCCGAGCAGCTCAAACGCCACGGGGTGCACGCGGCCGGTCAGGGCGGACTTTTCCGCAAAGACGGTCACGCCGCGCCAGGCGGCTTTGTCGAGCGAGGGGGCGGGCTCGTCGCGGAGCATCTCCATGACCCCCGCCGGACCGCGGCGGACGCACATGCCGCACATCCTGCAGGCGGCGGTGATATCCAGGGCGCCGTCCTTTTCTTCGATGGCGCCGAAGGGACAGACGGCGATCAGTTGTCGTTTGATCTCCGGGGTGAGTTTTTCGGTATGGATGATGAGCTTTGACACGGCGGCCTCCTCACATGCGGCGCTGACGGCGCAGTTCCTCTGTCAGGCGGGCGGACAGTTCCGCGCCCGTGCCGGTCAGCAGCTCTTTTTCTCGGTTGACCTCGGGCGGAAAGATGCGCTCGACGCGGGTGGGGGAGCCGCTGAGGCCATACTCTTTTTCATCCGCGCCCTCATAGTCGGCAAAGGTGAGGATCACCGCCCCGGGCGCGCCGGCGTCGCGGCGCTCGTAGCGGCGCCGCACGGAGGGGAGGCGCGGGGTGTTGACGTCCTTGTCGACCTTGCAGTGCGCCGGGAGCGTTAGAGCGACGGTCATCTCGTACTCGCCCTTGTCGGC
>JAGDBW010000129.1 GCA_017958845.1 Clostridia bacterium
GACATATCCCTTTCTCGGAGGATGATCAGCGCGGAAAAATCACAAGTTTTTTCGGCTTCCAGTCCGGCACCGTTTCAGGCGCCGGAAAAACAGATCGTGTGTTTTTGCTGTGATTTGAATCGCAAAAAACGGCGAGCCGGTGCATATGCCGGTGTATATGATATACAAAACACATCGATGATGTTTCAACAATATATATTGATCATATTTCAACAATTGGTCTATATATTCTGTCGTTCGACTCGATCTGAACGTATGGCATATCTCCTGAGCGGCAGGTCGGATGTTCGAATCGCCTCGGGGACGTCGGCAAAAACGCCTCATTTGTCCGGTGGACAGACGAGGCGTTTTTGCGTGGAATCCCGGCGCGTCAAGGCGCGGGGGTGAGCAGCGGGATCCTGCCTTCGCAGTCGGCGACGTAGCGGCGCAGGGCGCGCGCAAAGGCGCGGCCGAGGGCGATGAGCCGCTCTGGTGTGACCGGCTCGTCCGGGTGGCCGAAGTAGGCCGTCTCGAGGGTAAAGGCGACTTCGTTGTCCGGCAGGGCGGACATATACCGGGAAAAGTTCGGCGCGCCTTGGTTCCAGGTCACCCCGACGGGGTGGTCGTCTGCCTGGCGGTAGGGGAAGGACGCGGCGGCGGCCGTCTCCTCTTCCAAGAGCGCCCCGAAGGCGTCGGCGCGCGGGTCTTTGGCCGTCGAGTTGCGCACGATAAAGGCGTTGTCGTTTTCGGTCCCGATGTGCCACGGAGAGTGAAAATCGAAGCCGTAGGTACAGCCGTGCGCGTCCGCGCGGGCGCGGATCGCGGCGGTCGACGCGTAGAGCGGCGCGGCGCTCCGGTCATATTCGCGGGCGTGATCGTGGGGCGCTCTGCCCTTTCCCTGGTCGCCGTCGAGCACGCCGTCGAGATCGACGAACGGCACGCAATAGATCTGCGCGTCGGGCAGCGGCGCGCGGATCAGCTCGTCCAAAACACCCTCCAGCACGTAGTCGCCCGTCGATTCGCAGGCATGGTGGCGGGCGGTGAGGATCACCTGCCGCCGTCCTCGGCCGAAGGTGACAAAGGGGACGGAGCGGCCTCTTTCGCTCCGGCAGAGTTCGCCCGGCGTCAGGCCTCTCTCCCGGCAGAACGCCGCAAAGCGGTCGGGATGGTAGAGCGCGTGGTGGGCAAAGTACACCCGGTCCTCCGTCGGACCGAACCGGTAGGAAAACGTCTCGCCGTCGCGCTCGTGGTCGTAGGCCTGCCCCTCGGTGTCGGCGAGCCAGCGCCACGACGACAGGTCGCGGCTGACGGCGGGGCCGAAGTAGCCGATCCGCTGAGCGTCAACATGACAGGTGAGGGTCCGCCCCGCGGCGCCCTCGACGCAGAAGGCCCAGTAGAACCAGTCGTACGGGGTGTCGCGCAGTTCGTTGCAGAGAAAGACCTCGTCGCCGCGGACGTCGGCGACGATGTTGCCGCCCGTAAAGGAGCGGTGGATGATCGGCTGTTTTTTCGGTGTGTTTTGCATCGCTTTTTCCTTTTGGCAGAAAGTTTTTCGGCGACAGCGGCCGGCCCGGCGGCAGATCGGTCTTTTGGCTTTTTCAGCGGTCTTTCAGCGCGCTGTACAGTCTCGCCAGCCCGTCCTCGACCCTCGCTCTCGGGCAGGCGACGTTGAGACGCAGGAAGGCGGCGCCGTTGCCCCGATAGACGGAACCGGCGGAGAGCCACAGTCCCGTCTTTTTTCGGATGGAGGCCGCCAGCGCCTCGGAGTCGTCCGTGTAGGCGCTCATATCCAGCCACATCAGATAGGTCGCGTCCTGCTCGACACAGCGGACGCGGGGCAGGCGGTCCCGCAGAAAGGCGCGGACCGTCCGCTTGTTTTCTTCGATATAGTCTCTCACCCGGGTGAGCCAGTCCCATCCCTCGTCGGAAAAAGCCGCCACCGCGGCGTCCACGGCAAAGGAGCCCGGCTCGGCCACCTCGTCCGTGTTCAGCGCGCGGTCCATGCGCTGCCGCAGGCCCTCTTCGGGCACGATGACCGCCGCGGTCTGCAGGCCCGGGATGCCGAAGGTCTTGGTCGGTGCGACGGCGGTGATGCTGACGTCGCGGCAGACAGGCGAGACCGAAGCAAAGGGGACGTAGCCGCGGCCCGGCTGTGTCAGGTCGCAGTGGATCTCGTCGGAAAAGACCAGCACGTGATGGCGTCGGGCCATCTCTCCGACCCTCGCCAGCGTCGCGGCGTCCCAGATCCTGCCCGCCGGGTTGTGCGGGTTGCACAGGATCAGCATGGTGGCCAGCGGATCGCTCATCTTTTTCTCCAGGTCGTCGAGGTCCATCGAATAGACGCCGTCGCGGTAGGTCAGCGGATTTTCCAGGATCCTGCGGCCGTTGTTGACGATAGAGTTGAAAAAGATGTTGTAGACCGGCGTCTGGACGATGACCTTTTCCGCCGGGGTGGTAAACTTGCGTACGGCCGTGGAGAGGGCGGGGACGACCCCGGTGGTAAAGATGAGCCACGCCCGCTCGACGGCAAACCCGTGGTGGTCTCTCCACCAACAGCGATACGCCTCGTACCACTCGTCCGGGATGACGTGGTAGCCGAAGATGCGGCCCTCCACGCGCCGCTCGAGCGCGCGGACGACGCAGGGCGCGGTCTCAAAATCCATGTCCGCCACCCACATCGGCAGCTCGCCGTCGGAGACGTCCCACTTGAGACTGCCGGTGCCGCGGCGGTCGGTCAACTTGTCAAAATCAAAGGTCGGCATCACCACAGGCCCTCCGGGGTGTCGACCGTGTGTACGATCTCGTCGCAATCGATCCGGGTCTTTTTGGGATCGATGACGCCGTCCTGGATGACGAGATGCTCGATGCGGTCCGCGCGGATCAGGCCGCTTTCGGGGTTGAACACGCTCTTGATCCCGCCGCGGATGTCCGCGCGGACGCGGGATCGCTCAAAGGCCAGGGTCGTGTTGATGAGGCGGCAGTTTTCCATCACGAGATCGTCGACGTAGCACATCCCCTGCAGGCTCTCGATGGTGCAGTCGATAAAGGTCAGCTTTTTGGCGTTCCATCCGAGATACTCTCCGGTGATAAAGCAGTTTCGGACCGTGACGTTCTCCGAGTTCCAAAAGGAGTCCTTGGAGGCGAGATGCGAATCTTTGATCTCCATGTTGACCACGCCGTCAAAGCTGTAGTTCCCGATCAGGTCGAGGTCCGTCGCCCTGACGTTTTTGCATCCCATCGCAAAATAGTCGCCTTTGGCCGACACGTTGGACAGCGTCACGTCGGTGCAGCTCCACAGCGTCTCGGCGGCGTCCGGGATCAGGACGTTGCTGAGGGTGATATCCTCGCAGCGACGGAAGTTTTTGGGCGCTTCGACGATGGCGTCCCTCATGCAGAAGTGTTTGGTGTACCAGACGCCGGCGCGCGCCTTTTCAAAAAAAGTCACCCGCTCGAGCTCCACCCCGTCGCAGTACCAGAACGGATACTTGTAGCGGAACAGGCACTGCTCCGCTCTGACGTGGGCGGCCTCCTTGAGAGGGGACTCGCCCTCGTCAAATACGCAGCCGTTCAGATATACGTCCCGACGGCCGAAGAGCGCCCGCTCTTGCGTAAACTTTTGATCTGTGATTTTTTCCATGATGATCCTCTGTTGGTGGTTTATTTTTGTGCGCCGGGCGCTCTCGGCGCGGAACAGATCGGACTTTGACGCCTCCGTCGGGGCAAAGCCGGGCGCCGTGTACGATCGCTTGTTTTTGGGTTTTCTGTTTGTTTTTTCGCCTTTTCTGCCCGGCTCCGGCTTTTTTTTGGTCTCCCTGCCGGCCCGGGGGTCAGAGCAGCGCGCGCAGCTCGTCCCGCAGGGCGACGATACGTTCGGCCGCCGGGAGATAGTCGCCCGGCTCGCGCCCGCGCAGGCGCTCGGTCAGGCCGGAAGCGACGGAAAAGAGCGGGGTCAGGGCGAGGTTGCCGTAGACGCCTTTGAGCTGGTGGGCGATCTCAAAGGCCGCGTCGAGGTCACCCACGCGCAGGGCCGCGCAGAGGCGCTCCGGCGCGTCGTCGGAGACGGCCTTGGCGGTCAGGCGGAGATAAAACGCCTCGTTGTTCATGCAGCGGGTCAGGCCCTCTTCTACATTGGCGCCAAAGGCGCGCAGATCGTCGATGGTCATGATTGGGTCCTGCTTTCGATCCGTTTTTCAAATTTTTCGGGCGGTACGGGCGGCGAGAACAGATAGCCCTGGATGACGTCGCAGCCCATCTCTTTGAGCAATTTCAGCTGTTCTTCGTCCTCCACGCCTTCGGCCACCATGGGCACGCCGAGGTGCTCTTTGATGTCGATCATGGCCCGGAGGATATAGAGATTTTTCGGATTGGAGCGCAGATGCCGGACAAAGCTCATGTCGAGTTTGAGCACGTCGATGGGCAACTGCGCCAGCATATTGAGCGACGAGTAGCCCGCGCCGAAGTCGTCCATCTCGATCAGAAAACCCTGCCGGCGCAGCTCCTCTGCGACGGCGATCAGCCGCCCCGCGTCGTCGGTGTAGGCCGACTCGGTGATCTCGATGAGCAGGTCCCGCGGCGAGAGGCCGCTCTCCCGCACGATGTCCAGAAAGGTCTCGGTCAGCGTGTCGTCGTACATGTCCATGCGCGAGACGTTGACCGATACGGGGAGGGTGACCCCGTAGCGGTCGCGCCACAGGCGGATCTGCCGCGCGGCCTCACGCCAGACAAAGCGGTCGAGGGAGGAGATCAGGCCGTTTTCTTCGAAGAGCGGGACAAACACGCCGGGCGACACCATCCCGAGATCGGGATGATCCCAGCGGACCAGCGCCTCGGCGCTGGAGAGGACGGGCTCGCTGCCCGTGACGTTGTATTTTGGCTGGTAGTAGACTTTGAAACGGTGGTCGGCGAGGGACTCGTCCATGTCGTCGAGCAGACGGCGGGCAAACAGCTCCCGCTCGTGCAGGGCGCTGTCGTAGACGGCGACGGAGGCGCCGAGCCGGCCGAGGGTCTCGCGCGCCGCCTTGGCGCAGTCAAAGCGCTGCTGGACGTGCATGTGTTTGTCCGCGTGCGGGCAGACGCCCGCCCGCAGCCGCACCGAAGAAAAGCGCCGATCCTCCGCGAGCCGGCTCTCCCAGCGCCCGAGCAGACGGTCATAGTCCTCGCGGTGGGTCACGTAGAGCAAAAACACGTCGGCCTCCTGCCGGCAGGCAAAGCCCTCCGTCTCCCGCAGAAAGTCCCGCAGGATCCCGCCCAGACGGCGGAGCAGCTCCGTGCCCGCGTCGTGGCCGTAGAGGGCGTTGTAGAGACGGAAGTTGTAGACGTCGACCTGCACCGCGTCCACGTCCAGCTGCGCGTGGCGGAGGTCGTACTGCTCGACGTACTGAAAGAAATATTCGCGGTGAAAGAGCCCCGTGAGCCGGTCGCGCTCGGTGTGGCTGATGATGGTGGTGCTCTCGGAGAGCTCGATGATGCGCTCGACGCGCGCCAGGATCACCTCGGGCTCGTCGTACGGCTTTTTGATAAAGTCGGTGGCGCCGAGGCGCAGGCTCCTGACCTCATAGGATCGCTCGGAGGTCAGGACGATGATGGGGATGCGGCGCAGCCGCTCGTCCCCGCGGACGATCTCCATCACGGCAAAGCCGTCGAGCTTGGGCATGCGCACGTCGAGCAGCACCAGCGACAGCCGCTCGCCCTCGCGGCGCATGATCTCCAGCGCCTCCTCGCCGTCGGCGGCGCAGAGGACGTCGTAGACGTCCGAGAGCATCATGCTCAGCATCTCGCGGTTGACGGCTTCGTCGTCCACCACCAGCACCGAGCGCTTTCCGCTGTAGCGATGGAGGCCCGGCAGGACGTCGGCGGGGGCTTGTTCTTTTTCTTGTTCTTTTTCTTTTTCTTTGAATGCGAGCATCTTTCGTCTCCGCTCTGTGTCATGATTTATGATCGCATCATCTTGTTTGTTTCTGTTTTTGCGCGTTGGAAACGTGTCTGCGAATAAAACCGAATTATATTATATCATATCATATACGTTACAAAAAATCAACCGACAAACAAACGCGCGCGAGAGCCGCGTTTTCCGCATAGCGGCCGGCTTTTTTGTCGGCCGCGACGAAAAAGGGCGACGAGGAGACGCTTTTTCCGGAGGCGCAGACAAAGAAAAAACAGGCCGTCGGAGAGGACTCCGGCGGCTTGTGTTCCGTCGCTTTTTTATCGGGTCGGCGTCAGGTTTGCCGGGTCGGCGGGCGGGGGAGCGGCTGGTGCGGAGGGGGTGCTGGGCGGGGGGTTTTTCTCTTTTTCGTCTTCTTTGGCCTGCGATCGACGCCAGAGGCGGAGCAGAGGCGGGGTGTTGTAGCGCAGGATCACGACGGGCAGAAAACTGAGTACAAAGTTGACCGCCGCGACCGGGACGCCGACGCCGGGGTGGCGGGACAGAGGCAGAAGGAGGATGAGAAAGCCCAGCAGCGCGTTTTCCAGATGGATGACGACGCCGTAGTTTGACTCCAACAGAAAACGGGCGAGGTAGGCGGTGTCGGTGGACGAGGCGAGCCTGTCCTTGTGAAAGTCGGTAAAGCCGCCCCACTCGGGCACCAGCGGCGTCCAGCGTTTGACGCCCAGTTTTCGCCACAGGCGGCGCTCGCGCTCACTGACCTCAAAGTTCCGTTTGCCCGGCGCGAACCAGCGCTCGGGCAGGCGCCGGATGAGCACGGCGCCGAGGGCGTCGAGGGCAAAGACGAAGGCCGTCGCGGCGACCGAACAGAGCAGGTACCACAGCCACTCGTTCAGACTGCCGGCGCGGGAGGCCAGGGCGTTGCACAAGACGATCAGGACGTTGGCCGCCGCGATGACGATCAGGTAGAACACGGCGGGACCTCCTTTTCGGTCGTATAAACGAGGGGGGTTTTGTAAAAATCTTCGTAGATTTGCTTCCACGCTTCGTAGTTCTGCGTGGCGAGACGGCGGGCGTCCTCGCGCGCGCTCAGGGCCGGGTCGGGCCACAGCGCCGGCAGGACGTGCACGGTGTAGGCGAGGATCGGAAAGCCGTCGGGGCCGAGGCGATCCGTCTCCTCCGTGGTGATAAAGAACGGCACGACCGGCACGCCGTTTTTGACCGCGAGGCGAAAGGCGCCCTCTTTGAGCGGGCGGGGTTTTTTGTAGTTCCACCACATGCCCTGCTCGGGGTAGATCAGGATCTTTTCGCCGCGGGCGAAGAGGACCGAGACGCCCTCCATCATCTCGCCCAGCACCCGGACGTTGCCGCTGAGCGGCAGGGTGTTGCAATGGCGGAAAAAGTAGCCGTACAGCCCGCCGAAGGAGGTGTAGTTGCCCTCCCGGATGATCTTCCACAGACGGCGGCGGCCGAGATACGGCTCGATGACCTTGTAGACCGCGTAGTTGTCAAAGGCGTTGAAGTGGTTGCAGGTGAGCAGCGCCCCCCTGTCTCGGACGGCCAGATAATTTTCGATGCCGCGCACCTCGCGGATGACGAGCGACCCCTCTTTGATGCGGTCTTCGAAAAACCGGCGGGCCCGTCGGGTGGCAAAGTACGACGCGACGCGCGAGGAGAGTTTGCGGTTGGTATAGTCCACTTCGCCCGGCCTGAGCGGACGGGTGGGCGGGTCGTTTTCCACGTCGTGGTCAAAGAGGCCCGCTCTTTCGTATTCTTCGATGCGGGCAAGAACGTCCAGGCGGTCTTGTGCTTGTTGCATTTTTTGCTCCTATCCAGGGCGGCGGCCGCTCTCTCCGGCGGGCTGGGCGCGGAGAGGGCTCCCGGCGGCTCTTAGAGAAATGTGCGCCCGGGGCGGGCGCACAGACAAGGCGAAAAAGGCAGGGCGGTCACGCCCGGGCGCGGGCGAGTTCGAGCTCTTCTTCGGCCAGCGATTCGAGGTGGGCGTACTGGGTGTTGTCGCGCTCCACGTCCGCGGCGGTGTAGCCGTTGCGCAGGGCGAGCAGGCGCTTGTAGTACGGGGTCTTGCGCGCGACTTTCCAAAAGATCTCCTCGTGGGGGATGCCGCGGTAGTGCCAGGGCTTGCAGTTGATCTTGAAGTGGACGAGAGCGGGGGGCGTGGTACCCTTCTTTTCCGGGAAGGGGGTGCTGTTCCACTCGGCGGGAAAATACACGACGCGGTTGCGGCACAGGACGTTGAGATAGTCCTGGTCCTGCGTGACCTTGTAGGTGCGGCGGGCAAGCAGGTCGACAAACTGCTCCTCCAGCTTGACGCGGCGCATCTCGGCGAGGTTCATCAAAATGACGCCGGCGTTGAACACGCGCTCGCGGCGCAGGCCCAGCACCTTTTCCGCGTAGCGGCCGAACAGATCCACCCGGCCGAACACGTCGCAGGGGACGGCGCCGAGCAGTTTTTTGCCCAGGTTTGTGCGGTAGATCTTGCAGACGTCGTCGTTGAGCAAAATGTCGCAGTCGAGGTACAGGCCCTTGTCATACTGCGGGAAGAGATCGGGGATAAAGAAGCGGTAGTAGGTGGCCTGCGAATAGTAGTCGCGCAGATGCAGGTGGGAGCCGATGGCGTTGAGCTTTCGCTCCACGCAGACAAACTCGATGTCGGCGCGCTCACAGCGGAGCGAACCGATGTTGGTGCGCTCCTCGCGGCAGAGTTTGTCGACCAGGACGTAGATCTTGAAGTAGGCGTTTTTGTCGGCGTGGTCGATCATCGACCGGATGGCGACGGACAGGCAGGGCGTGTAGTTTTCGTCGACGGCAAAGAAGACCGGGACGATCTCGGCGTTCTGCGGGATGGTTTTGCGGCACATAGGGATTCCTCCTTTTGTGTAGAGATGGCAGGCGGCGGGGCCGCCGAAAAAGCAGGCGGATGAGACGCGGGGCTGCGCACACACCGGCGGCGGTGAGCCGAACGCACCCGGTCGGAGCGCGGCGTATGGACGCCGGGCGTCGAAACTACGGTACATTATAGCGGGATGCGGCAGAGC
>JAGDBW010000130.1 GCA_017958845.1 Clostridia bacterium
GCCATCAGGAGGCCAGCGGCAAGGACCTGACCTACTTTGACCAGGAGACCGGCGAGCGCTATATCCCCTACGTCATCGAGCCGTCGCTGGGCGTGGAGCGCACGGTCCTGTCGGTGCTCTGCGACGCCTACGACGAGGAGATCGTCGACGCGGACAAGAACGACGTCCGCGTGGTCCTGCATCTCCACCCGTTCCTCGCCCCCTTCAAGTGCGCCGTCCTCCCCCTGTCCAAAAAACTCGCCGAGCCCGCCGCCGCGCTCTTTGAAGAGCTGCAAACGTCCTTCAACGTCGACTACGACGACGCCGGCTCGATCGGAAAGCGCTACCGCCGCCAGGACGAGATCGGCACGCCCTTCTGCGTCACCTACGACTTTGACTCCGAGACCGACGGCTGTGTGACCGTGCGCGAGCGCGACAGCATGGAGCAGGTGCGCCTGCCCATCTCCGATGTGCGCGCCTGGATCGAGCAGCGCGTCCGTCTCTGAGACCGAAAGATCACCCGAAACCGGCGGCCGCCCTCGCGCCGACCGAACACAAAAGGGCGGGACCTCCCGCCCTTTTCGCATACCCGCCGCCCGACCAAAAAGCCCGATCAAACCCGACAAACCCGAAAGAAAAGAAAAAAACTCAAAGGAGAACGCCATGACGCCCACCTACGACGGATGCACCCTCTGCCCCCGTGCCTGCGGCGTCGACCGCACGGCGGGAGGGCGCGGCGCGTGCGGACAGAGCGCGACGCTGCGCGTCGCCCGCGCCTCCCTGCACCGGTGGGAGGAGCCGCCCCTCTCCGGCACGCGCGGCTCCGGCACGGTGTTCTTTTCCGGCTGTCCCCTGCGCTGCCTCTACTGCCAGAACGCCGCGATCTCCCACGGCGGCGCCGGCGTGCCCGTCACCGTCGAACAGCTGACCGAGACCTATCTGCGCCTCGCCGACGCCGGCGCGCACAATATCAACCTCGTCACCGCCACCCACTTTCTCCCCGACGTGCTCCGGTCGGTCCGAGAGGCCAAAAAGAGGGGGGTCGCCCTGCCTTTTGTGTGGAATACGTCGGGCTATGAGACCGTCGAGACGGTCAGGACGCTGGTGGAGACCGACACGGTACAGATCTTTCTCACCGACTTCCGCTACACCCGCGCCGACACGGCCGCGGCGCTCTCGGCCGCCCCCGACTATCCGGCCGTCGCCCGCGCGGCGCTGCGTGAGATGGTGCAAGGGGTCGGCGCGCCCGTCTTTGACGACCGGGGGCTGATGCGCCGCGGCGTGATCGTTCGCCTCTTGCTCCTGCCGGGACACCTGCTCGAGGCAAAGCAGGCACTGCGCGAGCTTTGGCGCGCCTACGGCGACGCCGTGTGCCTGTCGCTGATGAGCCAGTACACCCCGCGCCCGGACCTCCCCGCGCCGCTCGACCGCCGCGTCACCGAGGCCGAATACCGCTCCTTTGTGTGCGAGGCGCAGACGCTGGGCGTCACGTGCGCCTACACGCAGGAGCGCGAGGCGGCCGCCGAGAGCTATATCCCGCCTTTTTTCGACACGGGGCTGTTGGTCTGCGACCCGCCGAAAGCCGCCGCGACGACGTAGAACGCCGCCGCCCGACCGATTCTTTTTTTGTGAATTGTTACAAAACGATTGCAAAAAAACTTGATTTATGATAAAAACAGAGTAGATATACCCGGCTCTGCCGTCTATTGTGCAAAACGAAAGAAACTCCGCCCGAAAGGAGCCCACATGAAAAAGATCGCGATCATTCTCCTTTTGCTCATCTGCTGCCTGTGTCTCTTGACGGCCTGCGCCGGAAAAGGCAAAGGCACAGCCAACAGCCAAAAGATCACCACCTCCAAGTCGGGCAAGATCGACGTCAGCGTCCATACCCCGGGCGAGGCGAACAAAGAGGGCAAAATCGAACTCACCCCGCTGCTCTCCGTGGAACAAAAGGGCATCACCGACGACGCAAAGGGGCTGCGCCTCCTGACCGCGACCAAGACGGGGGAGGGCAGCGTCTCGCTCTCGGGACAAAAGGCGCGGCCCGGCGAAACCATCACCGTCACGGCCGCCCCCGCCGACAAATGGAAACTCGCCTCGATCTCGGTCAACGGAGAGCCGCTGCCCGAGGGGGTCTCCTCCTTCACCATGCCCGACAGGGACGTCGCCGTCGCCGTCGTCTTTGCCGACCGGCGTCACCTGCTGTTGCTCGGCGACCACGTTACCTGTGATTTGACCGAACGCCCCGAAAACTGGAACGAGTATTCCTCCCCCGCCTATACCGTGCTGGAAGGCGACAGATACGTCGTCACCGTCGACTATGAGGACGAAAACGGCTACTACGACGACGAAGACGTCGCGTGCGCCTACTACGATTACGCGACCTCGCAGACGGTCCCGGTCGCCCTGCGCGCCGAGGGTAGCGGCCGATACAGTTTCACGGCCCCTGCCGCCGACTGTTATATCAGCGTCACGACGCACGCATGCAAGCGCGTCACCGGCGTCAGCGTCTTCGAGGGGACCGGCAACGACGCCGTCGATTATACCGACCTCTGTCAGGTGACCGTCCTCTGCGACGGTCAGCCGTACACCTTGGGAGACAGGGTCAGACAGACCGCGCGGTTCAGCGTCTCGGTCACCGCACCTTTTCCCTTTCTCACGGACACGGTCACATACAATGAACAGGGCAGTTATAGAACCTACAGCCTCGCCGCGACCGTCACCGACAACGTCGCCGTCTTCGACGCGGGTCTTCTGTGGGTCGACAGCTGCGATCTGCGCCTCTCCGTCCGGCGCGTCTGGTCGCTCGTCTGCGACGACTGCGAGGGCGGTGAGATCTCCGTCGACCGGACCGGCGCCACGCGCGGCGAGACGGTCACCGTGACCGTCACCCCCGACGACGGCTTCATACCGGACGCCCTCCGCTACACGACCGACGGCGTGACCTACACCGACCTTCTCCCCTCCGACCGCCTGTTTTCCGACGGCGTCTATACCTTCGATATGCCCGCGGGAGGGGAGGACGGCAGCGTCCGTCTCACGGCGAGTTTCAAGGCGTGCGAATGGTACGACTGCTCGATCGACGACGATCGTCTCGGCGCCTGGACGGTCACGGGCGCGCTCAGCGGCGTACACACCGCGGAGAGCGAGGGCGGCAATACCGTCCGGCTCATCTGGGGCGAGAGTTTCACCGTCACGCTCACGGCCGGGGAGGGATATCTCTTGCATAGGGTCGGTTTTTACAGCAATTGCCGCCATACTACCGTCATACAAAGGGAATATATGGACTCGACGGAATACGAAATGACCGTCGGCTCCGGCAGCGTTTTCGTCTCGGGCGACAAAAGCTTCGGCATGAGGATCACCGTCGAGACCCGATCGGCACAATAAAGGAGACACACGGAATATGAAAAAAAGAACAACCAAAGCCGCCGCCGCCGTCCTGCTCGCGGTCCTCCTGCTCGCCCTGTTCGCGGGGGCCGGGACGATCATCGTCTCCGCCGCGACACAGGCCACCATGACCCGGCAGGGCGACACGATCTGGTTCGGCACCTACCCGCAGACCAAAGCCACCGCCGACGAGCTGGCCGCCATGAGCGCCACGCCCGACGCCGACGGCTTCTACACCTCCGGCAAGGACAAATTCGTAAAGGTGAGCGACCCGCAGCTCAAAGCCGCCTACCACAGCGCTCAGACGGACTGGCTGCCCTATGACGACGGCACACAGCCCGACCCCGACGCCGCCTGCTATTTCAAGATGGAGCCCATCGAGTGGAAGGTGCTGATCGACGACGCCGACGCCGACACGGTCCTGTTGGTCTCGAGCCGTCTGCTCGACGCGCACGCGTGGCTCACCACCTACGAAAAATCCGCCACCCGATCCGGTTGGGCCGACTACGACAACACCGCCGACGGCGTCCCCGCGGGCACACCGGCCAACGGCTGGCGCTACAGCGAAATGCGCGCGTGGCTCAACGACGGCTTTCTCACCGCCGCCTTCTCCGAGGAGGAGCGGCAGAGCATCCTCCTGTTTGAAAACACCCACACCATCGACTACCGCGAGGGCGACGCCTCCACCGTCGTCAACGACTATATCGCGGTCGGCAGCCGGGCGGACTACGAAGCCGCCGGCAGCGACGTCCGCCCCACGGACTACGCGATCGTCAAAGGCATACACTGGCAGATCGACAAAAACAACTGCGCCTGGTTCGTCAACGAATACCCGAGCGGCGGCTGGGCCGAAAAACACCTGCGGGGTTTCATCTCCACCGACCACGGGCAGGTGCTCACCATCGACGAGACGCACGGCGTCCGGCCTCTGCTCTACGCCCGGCGCAGCGACGCCCACGTCCTCGCCACCGCCGCACAGAAAAAAGAGACCGCCAAGACCGTGATGCTGATCGGCGGCGCGGTCGCCGCCGTCGCCGGCGCGGTCCTCGCGGTCCCGGTCATGATCACCACGGGCAAAAAGCAAAAGATCGCCAAAAAAGAAACCGGCCAGGACTACAAACTCACCAAAAAAGAAGTTGTCCGGATCGCCCCGGGTCTCGTGCTGCTCATCTGCGGCGTCGTACTGATCGTTTTGCGGGTGTTCCTCTTCGGCGGCGGCTTCGGCCCCAAACTGCAGCCCGGCGTCTACGTCCAGCAGGGGCAGTTTTCCGGCGGCGGCGTCGCCCAGGTCGGCTATTGCGCATATCGATTGAATGAGGACGGCACGTTTGATTACAACGATGGTTATGACCGTGATCCGAACTTATGGTCGGGACACGGCACGTGGAAGCAAAACGGCCGCACCGTCACGTTTGTATGGGACGGCAATCCGATGATACCCGAGGGATATACCTCCACCGTACCGGTCAAGAGCAGTACCTCGTTCGGCACGAGCGGCGCCGACGTGTACAAACTCACCCCATAGCGGCCCCAAAGCAAAAAAAGGACGCCTTCCGGCGTCCTTTTTTCATTTTTTTTTGTTTTCCGGCGGCTTATCCGATCGCCCCGCCCTTCGCCACGATGGCGCGGATGCGTTTCACGTCCACCTCGCGCAGACCGCAGTCGCGGAGAGCCGCTTCGGCGGCGGCCAGCCCCGCGGCCTCGCCCATCTCCGAGCAGTCGCCGGTCACGCGATAGGAGGCCTGTGCCTCGTGCGTGCCCGAGATGCATCGCCCGGCGACCAGCAGACCCTCCAGGCCCTTGGGCACCAGCGCGCGGTAGGGGATATGGTAGCAGGGCACCCTGACCGTGTGCTGCGCGTTGTCGTCCGCGTGGTGGATGTCGATATTAAAGGCCGAGGTCGCCACCACGTCCGCAAAGCGCCGTCCCGCCGTCAGATCCTCCACGGTCAGC
>JAGDBW010000131.1 GCA_017958845.1 Clostridia bacterium
CTCCGCACGGCGGCAAGCGGCGGTGCGATCCCGGCGGCGCGGTCCCGCTCATGGCGGCAGGACAAGCCACCGAAAAAAAGAAAAGGAACCCCCGGCCGGGGGCTCCCTTTTTTTGTTTTCAGTTGTTGTCACAGCATTCGCAGTCGCGGACACGGTCGACGCCTTCGTCGACGGCGTCGGCGCACTCGTGGCCAAAGCGTTTGATCTGTGAGCCGGAGCGACAGATCATCCGCCTGGCCGCCGACCAGATGCTGACGGCCCCGATCGTGGTCAGCATCCCCACGGCAAAGCAGGCCGCGGGCGAGAGCGTTTGTTTGGCTCGGAACATGTGCGGCACCCTCTTTTCTTTTTTTGTTTTAGTGTGCCGCCGGCCGGACCTTTTTATGCAAAAAAGGATCGGACGCCCGCCTCGTTCTTGACAATTTTCGAGCGTTTCTTTATAATGAAAGTATCCCGATCGGGGGCTTTCGCGCCGCCCGGACGTCTGTGCGGGACGCGCGCGGACGCGGGCCGACCGGGAGGGAGCGATCGGCGCCGGGGCCTTTTTGGCCGCGGGCGCTGCGGGACCAAAAAAAGAAAACCGTTTTGCTCCGCGGCCCGTGGGGCCGCGGAGCGTCGGGCGTGCGGCCCGTCATAGAGGAAAGAAACGATGAAGTGTATCAACTGCGGACACGAATGGACGGCCGACCCGGGCGAGCGGATCGTCGCCTGCCCCGGGTGCGGGCTGGAAGCCGAATACCTGCGCGACGACACGGCCCACGAGCGCGCCATTGAGGCCGAGCGGACCGGCAAGTATGCCGAGGCGCTGGCGCTGTACAAGGCGTCGGCCGACGCCGGCGTCCCCTGCGCGTCGCTCGGCGCCTACCGGTGTCTGTCGCGGCTCGCCCGCGACGGCTCGGCCGGGACGCAGATGGTCGCGGAGGCGGATTTTTGGCTGCGGACCGCCGCGGAGGAGCGGGATCCCATCGCCTGCTTTACCTTGTCCCGCCGACTGGAAAAGGCCGGGCTCGAGCAGGCGATGATGCACTTTTTGCAGCAGAGCGCGGAGGCCGGACACGAGAGCGCGTGTTTCAAGATGGCGCGCTGCGCCCGCCGCGGCGGCCATCCCGCGTACGCCGCTTTCTATCTGAAACGCATCAGCGACACCAACCGCCGGGCCAGACTGGCGCTCTTCTTTCTCGGCCGCGCCGCCGAGGAGGCCGAACCCGCCCGCGTCCCGCTGCCGGGGGCGGTCGACTACTATCTCAAACTGGCCGACGCGGCCGAAGAGTATCACGTGCCGCACGTGGCCTACCGGCATCTTTTGGCCGCGGGCGACGATCCGCGGGCGCTGTTTCGCCGCGTGTGCATGGATCGGGACGGTACGGGCGCGGAGCGCGCCTTTGAGGCGTGGGCTTCCGATCTGGAGCGGGCCGGAGACGCCGGATATACGCAGGCCTACGTGCTGCTGGCGGATATGTACGGCGCGGGCGAGTTTGTCGCCCGCGACCCGCACAGAGCCCGGGATCTGTATGCCAAAGCCGCGCACGCGGGCGACGCGTCGGCCGCGCGCACGCTGGCGGACGCCTACGTGGACGGGACGCTGGGCGAGTACAACGTCGAGCGCGCCGTCACCTACTATCGACTGGCCGCCGGGGCGGGCGATCCCACCGCGGCCGGCCGCGCGGAGGATATCGCCGCCGCCCTCGCCCAAGCGCGTCGAAAAGCCGAAGACGCCATCGCCGCCGGGCGGCCGGACGTCGCCTATTCGCTCTATGTCCGCCTGGCCGAGCGGGGACACGCGGACTCGGCCTGCGCCGCCGCCGAGATGGCCCTGCAGGGGCAGGGCACCCGCCGCAGCTGCAAGACCGCGGCGCAGTACTACGAGAGAGCCGTCATGGGCGGCAGCACGCGGGGCGTGCTGGGCCTCGGCCTGCTCTATGCCGAAAATCTCGGCGTGCGTTTTTCGTACACCAAGGCGCAGCGCCTGCTCGCCGTCGCCGCCGACCACGGTCACCCGGCCGCCCGGTCGGTCATGGACAGACTGCGCGAGAGCCGCCGCGCCCGCCTGACCCGGCGCGTCTACGCCACCGGCTGCGCCCTCTACCACAAAGGGCGGGTGGCCGACGCCGTCCGCTTCTTTATGACCGCGGCGCGGCTCGGTTCTGCCCGCGCCATGTTCCGGCTGGGCTGTCACGCCGAGTTTGGCGAGGGGGTGCGGCAGAGCGATCAGACCGCCGCCGCGTGGTACAAGCGGGCCGCGGACGCCGGCTGTGCGGGCGAGGGCGGACGGCTCAAGAGCGGCTTTCTTTTGGAGCGCAAGCACCTGCGCGAGATGCTCGCCGCCCAAGCCGAGAGTCGGGGCCCGCTCAAAGAAAGCGCCGCTCCGGCGACCGGCAGATCGGCCGAAGCGCCGACCGACCCGCCCGGGGAAGTGTCGATCGGCGTCCCCGCCGGTGCTGTGTCCGCAGGAGCGGACGAACGCCCGGCCGAAGCGTAAAAACCACAGAGGCCGCGCCCGCGCCCCGGGAGACCGGAGAGCCGCGCGGCAAACATAGCCATAGACCAACGAAAACGGCGACCCGCCGAGCGGGCCGCCGTTTTTCAGCGGAAGAGGGGCCGCAGCTGCTCGCCCCGCGTCGCCGCCCGCAGCGCCTCGCCCAAGAGCGAAAAGTCGGCGACCAGCGAATGCGGCTTTCCCGTCGGGTCGTCCTGCTTCATCGGTACAAAGTAGACGGCTTTGCGGGACAGCAGGCGCGCCAGGTTTTCCAGGTTGGCCGAGAGGGCGTCGTTGGTAGCGGGCGCGATCAGCGTGGGGCGGTCGCGGCGCAGGTGCGCTTTGGTCGCCATGGTGACGGGCGAGTCGGTGACGCCGTGCGCCAACTTGGCCAGGGTGTTGCCGGTGCAGGGCGCGATGACCAGCGCGTCCAGCGGGCGGGCGGGGCCCAGCGGCTCGGCCGCGGTGATGGTATCGACGGCGGGTCGGCCGCACAGCGTCTCCACCGTCGAGCAGAACTCGTCGGCCGCCCAGAAGCGGGTGTCGGTCTCCCGCACGCAAAAACTGAAGATCGGTTGGATCTCATACCCCTCGGTCAGCAGCCCGCGCATCGCGTCGAGCGCCCGGGAGAGGGTACAGAACGAACCGCAAAAAGCAAATCCGATCATTTTTTTGTCCTTTGTTTGTGTGGTCCGGGACGCGTACCGGGATCGGAGCGTCACCGTGTCAAAGCGGCGGCGCGGCAAAGACGCGCCGCAGAGGGTACGCGGCCTATCCGAGCGCGCGCAGCGCCGCCCGCGCGATCGCCGCGCCCGCCGCCTCGGGATAGTACCGCCCCGGCAGCCCCGGCGCAA
>JAGDBW010000132.1 GCA_017958845.1 Clostridia bacterium
GCACAAACGCAAAGGCGATCCCGCCGTCCGCTCCCGCTCTCCGCCCCGTATCGGCCGCAAAAGACCGCTCCGCGCTCCAAAAAGTCATTGACAGCCCACGGCTGCCTCTATATAATAGAGCAGGAGAACAAGCGACCGGGAGCGGGCTGTGCCCGCCCCCCGCCGCGCGGCGCGCGCGGCGGAAAGAGAGGATGAGATGAAACTGGCTTTCTCGACCCTGCCCGTACAGGCGCTGGACGCGGACAAACTGGCGGATCTGGCCGACCGCCACGATATGGCGGTGGAGCCGCGCGCGGCGTCCGACGGCACGTTTCCCGTCTCGGCGCGCCTGTGCGTGACCGACGTCGGCTCCGGCATCTGCCTGCGCGGCTTTGACGAGGCGCAGATATCGGACGCGCGCGCCTTTCTCGAACGCGTCCGGGACGCGGGCCTGCCCGCCGTGCGCGTGTTTTTGGGCAACTTCCGCATGAAGTGGGAGATGCCCGCCCGACCGCTCGACGAGGAGGGGTGCGTGCGAGCCGTCCGGGCGCTTTGCGAAGTCGGCCCCGCGATCTGGATCGAGACCCACAACGAGTACGCCACCGCCGCTTCGCTCGTCCCGTTTCTGAAAAAGGTCGACCGCCCCAACGTCGGCGTCATCTGGGACGTCATCCACCCCATCGAGGACGGCGAGACCCCGGCCGAGACCTGGGGACAGCTAAAGCCCTGGATCCGCCACCTGCATATCAAAGACGGCATCCCGCACCCGGACCCCGACTATCACGACTGGTACTACACCCGGCTGGGCGAAGGCCGCCTGCCGGTCGGCGAGATCGTGCGCATGCTGCTCTCCGACGGCTACGACGGGTACTTTTCGCTCGAGTGGGAGTCCGCCTGGCGGCCGGAGCTGGCGGGTCTGTGCGACGACCCCGATGCTCTGCTCGCCGACTACGCCCGCTATATGGACCGGCTGGTCACCGACAAACGCTGACCGACTGCTCGCCCCCGGCTCCCATCCAAAACAGTCAAAAATCGCAAAAACCCCCGCCCACACGGCCAAAAAACGCCACGTCCGTCACGCGGCCGGACGCTCCCTTCGCCGCGCCCGCATCCCCCAAGGAGAAAGGAAAACGATATGAAAACGTTTGTCAACGTCGGCGCCTGGGTGCGCGACAGCTTTTTTTCTCCCGCCACCCGTGAGCGCCTCGAAAAACTCGGCGAGGTCGCCTACTGTGAGGGAAACGCGCTCGGCGGCGACGAGCTGCGCCGCGCGGTGCGCGGCTTTGACGTCGTCATGACCGGCTGGGCGCAGCCCACCGTCCACGCCGCGGACATCCCGGGCGTCAAAATGGTACTCCACACCGGCGGCACGGTCGGCGGCATCGTCGATCCCGACGTCTTTGACGCCGGCATCCCCGTCCTGTCGGGCAATCGCTACTACGCCGAGTCGGTGGCCGAAGGCGTCATCGCTTACATGCTCTTCGCCCTGCGCGACATGGGCTACTACTCCTCCGAACTCAAGGCCGGCCGCTGGCAGCCGACGCACAACGAGGGTCTTTTGGAC
>JAGDBW010000133.1 GCA_017958845.1 Clostridia bacterium
GGCCGCGGTCGTGTCCCGGTCGAGCAGGCGCTCGATGAGCGCGCGCCGGCGCGGGATCAGGGCGGTCAGCTCTTCCCTGCCCGCGGCGCGGAGCGAGAGCGGGGTGTGGCCCGCGTCACGCAAAATCCCCCAGGCGTCGGAGCCGGGGGAACATGCCTGTGCGAGCCATATCCAAAGCAGGGGGTCGATCATGGATCTCTCCTTGTGGGTCGCATCATCTCCCAGACAAACAGGGAGGCGGCGACGGAGGCGTTGAGTGATTCGACGGCGTCGGTGATGGGCAGGCAGACGCTGCCGCAGCAGGCGGCGGAGACGTCGGGGGAGACGCCGTGCCCCTCGTTGCCGATCACGATGGCGTCGGCGGGGGTCAGGCAGGCGTCCGAGACGGGGACGGCCGCGTCGGTCAGCTCGGCGGAAAAGACCCGGCGGCCGAGCGAGCAGAGGGCTCCGACGGCCGAGGGGAGGTCGTCGGTGCGCCAGAGGCGCAGGCGGAAGAGCGCGCCCATGGAGGCGCGCAGGGTGCGCGGATGGTAGACGTCGGCGCAGTCGGCCGACAGGATGACGTCGGTCGTGCCGAAGGCGGCGGCCGAGCGCAGGACAGCCCCGAGATTGCCGGGGTCGCGCACCGCGTCCAGCAAAAGGACGCCGCGCATGGTCAGAGGCGAAAAAAGATCACTATTAATTATATTATAATATTTGAAAAAGTCAAGATATTTTATGACCGCGGCGACGCCCTGCGGGGCTTTTTCTTCTGTGATCTTGTCAAAGCAGGCAGCGTCGAGCCGCACGATCCCGACGGTCTCGCCCGCGGCCTCGATCAGGGGGGCGACGGCGGGGTCGCGCGCGCGGTCGTCGCGCAGGATCAGCCGGGTGACCGGGGCGCCGGCGGCGAAAGCCTCGGCGGTCAGCTTGTCTCCGAAGACGAGAAAGCACCGCTCTCTGTCGCGGTATTTTCGCTCGGAGAGGGAGGCCAGCCACTTGACGGTCGGGTTGGCGCGGGAGGTGATCAAAATCGGCTCTTTCATGGGGGGTTCTTTCTCCATTTTTGATTTTTGGTTTGTCGGGGCGGGGCGCCGACCGGAGCGGCGCTATCAAAAAACGCCTCCGTGACGGAGGCGTTGTGAGCGCTTCAGAGAGCGGCTTTGGCCTGTTCGGCCAGGGCGGCGAAAGCGTCCTTGTCGCTCACGGCGATCTCGGCGAGCATCTTGCGGTTGAGTTCGATCCCGGCGAGTTTGAGGCCGTGCATCAGGGTGGAGTAGTTGAGTCCGTTGACTCTCGCCTGCGCGGAGATGCGGGCGATCCACAGACGGCGAAAGTCGCGCTTTTTGAGTTTGCGGCCGACGAAAGCGTATTGGCCGCTCTTCATGACGGCTTCTTTGGCCATCTTGAAGTGCTTGCTCTTGGCGCCCCAGTAGCCCTTGGCGGCTTTGAGAGTGCTCTTTCTTCTTTTGCGCGTCATCATCGCGCCTTTGATTCTTGCCATGACGTCGTCCTCCTCTTACTTTTGGATCAAAGTTCTGACCGCCGGTGTCATGGAAGGGCTCAGAATGGCGCCGCGACGGAGATTTCTTTTGCGTTTGGCTGTTTTCAGCCCGAGTTTGTGCCGGTGCTGGGCGTGGTTCATTTTGACTTTGCCGCCTGCCGTGACGTCAAACCGCTTGGCAGACGCTCTGTGCGTCTTTAGTTTTCCCATTGTGTAACTCCTCTATGGTAATTCTTTTTTTGGTAAGGTGGGGCGGAAAGGGGCCTCATTTGGCCTTGAGGGGGGAGATCATGACGGACATGTTGCGGCCTTCGACGGACGCCGCCTTGTCGGCTGATCCGTACTCGGACACCGCGTCCAGAAACCGCGCGATAACGTCACGGCCGATGTCCATGTGGGACATCTCGCGGCCGCGGAAGCGGATGACGACCCGCACCTTGTTCCCCTCTCCGAGAAAGCGGGTGGCCGCCTGGACGCGGGTGTCAAAGTCGTGGGTGTCGATGCGGCAGGAGAGCTGCACCTCTTTGATCTTGATGATCTGCTGCTTCTTTTTGGCTTCTTTTTCTTTTTTGATGCGCTCAAAGCGGTACTTGCCGTAATCCATGGCGCGGCAGACCGGCGGCTGTGCCGTGGGCGCGATGAGCACCAGATCGACGTTGCGATCATAGGCGTACTGTTTGGCTTCATCGAGTTTCATGATCCCGAGCTGTTCGCCCTCGACGCCGATCATGCGGACTTCGGGGGTGCGGATCTCGTCGTTGATCTGCAATTCTTTGGTACTGATAGCTATTCCTCCTCTATCAACAAAAAAAGCATACAGAATCTCCGTATGCAAACACGGCCGCTCACAAGCGGCGGGTGTATGGACCATGCGCGCGACCGGCGGCATGGTGAGAACGGACATTCTACTTGTTGTATCGGCCTTTTCGGCCGCATGTGGCAGTATACCACGGAAAAACGGTTTTGTCAAGGGGGAAAACGAAAAAACTCCGTTTTCCCGCCGCGCGGCGCGGAAAGCTCTGTCGGCGCCGTGCGGAC
>JAGDBW010000134.1 GCA_017958845.1 Clostridia bacterium
CCCAGCCGCTCGCGACCTACGCCCCCGCCGACGTCGCCGCCTGGGACGAGGCCTACCGGGCCTATCGCGCCGTGCCCGACCGCCTTTGATCTCCGGATATTCCTACAAAAACATAAAAGAGGTTGCATGATGAATACGCAAAAGAACTATGAGATCGCGCGACAGATCTACGCCGAGCGCGGGGTCGACACCGACGCCGCCCTCGAGCGACTGCGCAAGACGCCCATCTCCATCCACTGCTGGCAGGGCGACGACGTGCGGGGCTTTTTGTTCCGTGACCGGGCGCTCTCCGGCGGCATCCAGACCACCGGCCACTACCCCGGCGCCGCCCGCACCGCCGCCGAGTTGCGCGCCGATCTCGACGTGGCGCTGTCGCTGATCCCCTCCAAACACCGGCTCAATCTCCACGCCATCTACGCCGACACGGACGAGGAGCCGGACCTGATCGATCTGGAACCCCGCCACTTTGCCTCCTGGGTCGACTGGGCAAAAGAGCGGCGCATCGGCCTGGACTTCAACCCCACCTGCTTTTCCCACCCCATGGCCGACAGCGGCTTTACCATCTCTTCGGCCGACCCCGACGTGCGCGCCTTTTGGATCGAGCACTGCCGCCGCAGCCGCAAGATCTCCGAGTATTTCGGCCGTGAGCTGGGCACCAAGAGCGTGATGAACCTCTGGTTCCCCGACGGCTACAAGGACATCCCCTTTGACCGCGAAGCGCCCCGCTATCGCATGATGACCGCCCTCGACGAAGCCCGCCGCGACCCCGTCGATCCCGCCTGCCACCTGGACGCGCTGGAGAGCAAGGTCTTTGGCATCGGCGCCGAGAGCTACACCGTCGGCTCGGCCGAGTTTGCGCTCGGCTACGCCGTCACCCGCGGCATCGCCTATACGCTGGACGCCGGCCACTTTCACCCCACCGAGGTCATCTCGGACAAGATCCCGTCGGTGCTCCTGTATACCAAGGAACTCATGCTCCACGTCAGCCGCCCGGTCCGCTGGGACTCCGACCATGTAGTCATCCTCGACGACGAGCTGCGCGCCATCGCCCAGTCGCTGGTGCGCACGGGTCTGATCGAGCGCACGCACGTCGGCCTCGACTTCTTTGACGCGTCCATCAACCGCATCGCCGCCTGGGTCATCGGCACCCGCAATATGCTCAAAGCCCTGCTCCTCGCCTACCTCGAGCCGGCCGACGAGCTGCGCCGGATCGAGCTCTGCGGCGACTACACGAGCCGCCTGGCCCTCACGGAAGAACTCAAGGTCTACCCCTTTGCCGCCGTGTGGGACTACTACTGCGAACGCATGGGCGTGCCGGTGCGCGAAAAGTGGCTCGAGACCGTCCGCCGCTACGAAAAAGACGTGCTCCTGAAACGAGCGTAAAGAAAAAATGAACGAGACCGATCGCATCCTGCCCGTCTCCCCCTACCTGCGTTCGGCCGTGTGGGGCGGGCAGAGGCTAAAGGCCCTCTACCCGACCGACCTCGAGCGCCCGGCGGAGGCGTGGATCTTTTCGCTCTTACCCGACCACCCGTCGACGCTGCCCGACGGCACGCCTCTGCCCGACGCGCTGCGCGCCGCGGGCGTGCCGGAGGCGGAGATCGCCGCCTTTCCGCTGGTCAAACGCATCGACGCCGAGAGAGACCTCTCGGTACAGGTGCACCCCGACGACGACTACGCCCGCGCCCACGGCTCCCCCTGCGGCAAAAACGAGTGGTGGTACGTCACCCACGCCGGGCCGGAGGCCCGCATCGCCTGGGGCATCACCTCCCGCGAGGCGCTGCGCGCCGCGATGGACCGGGGCGACCCCGCCCCGGCGCTGCGCAGCCTGTCCGTGCGGTCGGGCCAGCACTTCCTGATCCCGGCCGGCATGGTCCACGCGCTGGGCGCGGGGGTCGAAGTGCTGGAAGTCCAGCAGCCCAGCGACGTCACCTATCGCCTCTGGGACTACGGCCGGCTCGACGCCGACGGACGCCCGCGGGAGCTGCACGTCCGTCAGGCGCTGGACGTGGCGCGCGCCTATGAGCCGTGCGAGATCGAGGCCCTGCGCTACGCGCGCACCGAGGGCGTCGTCCCTCGTCCCACAGCGGAGCTCTCGGGCAGCGTGGCCCTCTGCCTCTGCGCCGCCCCGTGGTTCCGTGTCGTGCATCTGTCGGTGACGGGCGAGGCGCGCCTCGCCTCCGCCGACGAGCTGCGGTGCCTCGCGATCCTCGACGGCGCGGGGACGCTCGCCGCCTCCTCCGGCCGGGAATTTCCCGTCCGCGCGGGCGACACGTTTGCGCTCCTGCCCGACGGAGGGCCTCTGTCCCTCTCGGGCTGTCTCAGCGCCGCCCTGATCCGCCGCTGACCCCCACCCCGTCCCCGGCCGCCGACCTCCCGCTCTTTTTCGTCCGGCCGGCATCCCGCAAACCCTATTCAAAAGCAGAAAGCGGAGCGCCCGTATCTCCGCTTTTTTCGTTGCGGGGCGGCGTCGCCCCGGCCCCGCGTCC
>JAGDBW010000135.1 GCA_017958845.1 Clostridia bacterium
CTCTACTGGGTCGGCATGGCGCGCCTCGTGCGCGGACAGGTGCTCTCCCTGCGCGAGCAGGAGTTTGTTCTGGCCGCCAAAGCCATGGACGTCTCCCCCCTGCGCATCATCACCCGCCACATGCTGCCCAACTGCATCTCCGTCATCTTTATTTCCGCCGCTCTGCAGATCCCCTCGGCCATCTTTACCGAGAGTTTTCTCAGCTTTCTCGGCCTCGGCGTCTCCATGCCCATGCCCAGTCTCGGCTCTCTCGCCTCCGACTATCGCGGACAGATGACCATCCAGGGACGCGGATACCTCTTTATCATCCCGTCGCTCATCATCTTCCTGATCGTCTTGTCGCTCAACCTGCTCGGTCAGGGCCTGCGCGACGCCTTTGACCCCAAACTCAAGGAGGTGAGCAAATAATGGCGCTGCTCAAAGTGACCGATCTGCGCACCTCCTTCCCGACCCGCGCCGGCGTCGTCCGCGCGGTGGACGGGGTCAGTTTTTCGCTCGAGCGGGGCGAGATCCTCGGCATCGTCGGCGAGTCCGGATCGGGAAAGTCCGTCACCGCCTACTCGCTGCTCGACATCCTCACCACCCCCGGCCGCATCGACGGCGGGAGCATCGTCTTTGACGGCGAGGAGCTGGTCGGTGCGCCCGAGTCGGTGATCCGCCGCATCCGCGGCAACCGCGTCAGCATCATCTTTCAGGACCCCATGACCTCGCTCAACCCGGTCTACACCATCGGCAACCAGATCACCGAGGCCCTGCGCCTGCACACCGACCGCGACAAAAAACAGGCGCGCGAGCGCGCGCTGGAGCTGCTGCGGCTGGTCGGCATCAACGAACCCGAAAAACGCCTGCGGCAGTACCCCTTTGAGCTGTCGGGCGGCATGCGTCAGCGCGTCATGATCGCTATGGCCTTGGCCTGCGAGCCGGACCTGCTCATCGCCGACGAGCCCACCACGGCCCTCGACGTGACCATCCAGGCGCAGATCCTGGAGCTGATGCTCAATCTGCAAAAACAGTTTGGCATGGCCATCATCCTCATCACCCACGACCTGGGCGTCGTGGCCGGCATGTGCGACCGCATCAACGTCATGTACGCCGGCCGCGTGGTGGAGAGCGGCACGGCCCGCCAGATCTTCTACGACCCGCACCACGAGTATACCAAGGGCCTGCTCCGCTCCATCCCCAACATCGAAAATGACGAAAAGACCCGTCTCTCCCCCATCTCCGGCACGCCGGTGGACCTGTTGGCCATGCCGGCCGGCTGCGCGTTCGCGCCCCGCTGCGACGCCGCCATGAAGATCTGCCTGACCACGCCGCCGGAGGAGATGGAGATCGGCGAGGGACACTGCGCCGCCTGTTGGATCAACGTGCTGCAGCAGCTCAAAAACGGCACACCGCCGGGAGAGGAGGACAGCGACCATGGATAAAGCCGCCGCCCCCCGTCCCCTGCTCGAGGTCAGAGACCTCAAAATGTATTTCAACATCCCCGACGGGCTCTTCCGTACCCGCCAGCTCAAAGCCGTGGACGGCGTCAGTTTTTCGCTCTTGCCCGGCGAGACGCTGGGACTGGTCGGCGAGTCCGGCTGCGGAAAGACCACCGTCGGCCGCACGCTGATGCACCTCTACCGCCCCACGGGCGGCGAGATCATCTTTGACGGCCGGACCATCCGGAGCCGCGCGGACGTCAAGTACCTGCGCAGCCGGATGCAGATGGTCTTTCAGGACCCCTACTCCTCGCTCGACCCGCGCATGACGGTCGAGGACATCATCGCCGAGCCGCTCGACGCGCACAAACTCTACGCGTCCAAAGAAGAACGCCACCGCAAAGTCAAAGAACTGATGGACGCGGTGGGCCTCTCCTCCGAGCACGCCACCCGCTACGTCCACGAGTTTTCGGGCGGACAGCGTCAGCGCATCGGCATCGCCCGCGCGCTGGCCCGGGAGCCCTCCATGATCGTCTGCGACGAGCCGGTGTCGGCCCTGGACGTGTCCATCCAGGCGCAGGTCATCAACATGTTCGAAGACCTGCAAAAGGACCGGGGACTGACCTACCTCTTTATCGCCCACGACATCTCAGTCGTCAAGCACATCTCCCGCCGCATCGCGGTCATGTACCTGGGGCATCTGGTCGAGCTGGCCGACGCCAACGAACTCTACCGCACCCCCCTGCACCCCTACACCATCTCGCTGCTCTCGGCGGTCCCGATCGCCGACCCGGACAAAGAACGCGACCGGCAGCGGATCGTGCTGGAGGGCGACGTCCCCAGTCCACTGCACATGCCCTCGGGCTGTCCCTTCCGCACCCGCTGTCCCCACGCCTGCGAGACGTGCGCCGAGCGGCGTCCCGAAAGCGTGGAAGTTTCGCCCGGGCACTTCGTCGCCTGCCATATCATCAAGCGACCGGCGCCCCCCGCCCCCCACGAGTGACAGACCCACCCGAGCCCCAAGCGAGACCCCCAAAAGATCGCACCCCCTCCCCCCCGCCCGACCGCCGGACGCCCTCCGCCTCCGCCGGCCGACGACAAACCCCGACAAAGAGAAACCCGAACACCCGACCACCAAAACCAAACAACAAAAAACTTTCACTGTCATTCTTGCTGGCAGTGATCGAATAACATGGAGGTATTATCATGACACGCAAAATCACCAAGATCATCGCCCTGTTGCTGCTGGCTTGCATCTGCGTGGCCTCGTTTGCCGCTTGCGAGAAAAAGAAAAAAGACGAGAGCACGACAGAACCCGCGGCCACCGAGCCTACCGTGGTCAAAGCTGACAGTCAGAACCTGACCGTCTGCGTCGGCCCTGATCCCGAGACGCTCGACCCGGCGCTCAACGCGTCGGTGGACGGCGCCATCATCACCACCAACGCCTTTGCCGGCCTCTACGGCTACAAAGCGGGCGCTGACGGAAAGATCGAGATGGTCCCCGAATGCGCGCAGGCCATCGTGACGCCCACGGCCATCGAAGGCGGCAAGTATCAGTACGTCATCACCCTCAAAGAAGGCCTGAAATGGTCCGACGGCACGGCGATGAAAGCGTCCGACTTCACCTTCTCCTGGCAGAGGGCGGCCGATCCCGAGACGGCAGCCGACTACTGCTACATGTTCGATGTCATCGACGGTTTCAGCTATGAGGTAGGCGAATGCAACCTCAACGTCACCGCCGACGACGAAGCCGGCACCATCACCATCGTGACCGCCGCCTACTGCAGCTACTTCGATCAGCTGCTGGCCTTCCCGACCTACTTCCCGGTCCGCTCCGACATCGTCGCCGACGCTGCCTGGGCGACCAGCCCCTCCACCTACATCACCAACGGCCCGTTCCGCATGAGGAGCTGGACGGTCGGCTCCAACATCGTCTTTGAGAAGAACCCCAACTACTGGGATGCCGACAACGTCACCCTGGAGACCCTGACCTACTTCCTCTCCGACGATGACGACGCCATCTACGCCAACTACACCAACGGCACGCTGCAGTACACCACCTCCGTGCCCGTCTCGTTGATCCCCTCGCTCAAGACCAGCGCCGACCGTATGAACGTCGACTTCTTCATCGGCGATTACATCGGCACCTACTTCCTGGAGTTCAACGTCAACATCTCCTTCAAGCCCGGCCAGACCAAAGCCTCCTCCGACGCGGCCGCCTGGACCGACTGGACCCCCGCGCAGAACGCCGAAGTGCGCCACGCGCTGGGTCTGCTCATTGACCGCAACTACATCGTCAACCAGGTCACCGGCGCCGGCCAGCTGCCTGCCTACGGCTTTGTGCCCGCCGGCATGGACGACGGCGCGGGCAACGAGTTCCGTCAGTACGCCGACGACTGGTGGAGCGTCTCCGCCGCCGAGTACGAAAACAACTGTGCCGAAGCCGTCACTATCCTCAAACAGTACTACACGTACGATGAGGCGACCGGCAAGTTCACCGATTTCCCGATCTTCGACTACAGCATCAACCCCACCTCCGGCAACATCGCCATCTGCGGTGCCATCCAGAACATGTGGGAGAGCTACGGCATTGAGACCGACATCGACCAGCGCACCTGGTCGGTCATTCAGACCGCTCTGACCGAAGGTGACTTCACCATGAGCCGTCTGGGCTGGATCGCGGACTACAACGACCCGGTCAACTTCCTGGAGATCTACCTCTCCGGTTCCGGCAACAACCATCCGCGCCTGGGCAAAGACGGGATCGGCGCCCAGAACGTCTACGGTCCCGACGGCAACCAGGGCTGGGCGGACTACGACGCCCTGATCGCCGCGATCAAGGTCACCTCCGACCCCGAAGAGCGCGCCGACCTGATGTACACCGCCGAAGAGTGGCTGCGTGACACCTACTCGGTCCTGCCCGTCTACTACTACACCAACCCGTACCTGTGCAGCACCAAGCTGGTCAACTACCTCTACTCGCCTCTCGGCTGGGTGTCCTTCAAGACCGCCTACTTCATCAAGTGATCTAGGACTCCCCCAAAAACACACAGCATGTCCCCGACGGCGGCCGCTTCTTCTTGAGCAATACGGGGAGCGGCGCCGCCGCTCGTCGGGAGACTGTCAGACGGCGCACCGTCCTTTCGCGGTGCGCCCGTTTTTTTGCCCGCTTGTCCCACAGGGGCCGCCCCCGTGCCGCCTCCGCGCCGCCCCCGCGCCGCCCGCCCGCCAAAGACGTCCCGGCATACCAAACAAAACGACCGCGCTGTTTTCTGTTTTTATCTTTTTTTCCGCGCTTTTTCTCTTTTTCTCTTGACAACCCGCGCACTTGCTATATCATATATGTGAATATCTTTTTTGTCCGCCCGCAGGAGGACGGAAAACGCCGCCCCGGCGTAGAGGGAGTTTTGCATGCGTTCATTTCTGCGCCGCTTTGTCGGCGACCGCGCTTTCTACCGGATGATCCTCGCCGTCGCCGTCCCCATCATCATCCAGAACGGCGTCACCAACTTTGTCGGCCTGCTCGACAACATCATGATCGGTCGCCTCGGCACCGAGTCCATGTCCGGCGTCTCCATCGTCAACCAGTTTGTCTTTGTTTTCTCCCTGCTCATCTTCGGCGCCGTCTCCGCGGCCGGCATCTTTACCGCCCAGTATCACGGGGCAGGGGACGCGCAGGGGGTGCGCCACACCTTCCGCTTCAAAGTCGTCGTCACCGTCGCCTCCGCCGCCGTTTGTATCGCGGTCTTCTGCTTCTTCCGCGCGGAGCTGATCTCGCTCTTCCTCCACGCCGGCTCCGAGGAGGGCAATCTCGCCCTGACCCTGGCCGAGGGCGAGCGGTATCTGCTCGTCTCCCTGTTCGGGCTCGTCCCGTTCGCGCTCACCCAGGCCTACGCCTCCACTCTGCGCGAGACGGGCTGCACCGTCCCGCCCATGATCGCCGGGCTGGTCGCGGTGGTGTGCAACTTTGTGCTCAACCTGCAGCTCATCTTTGGTCTAATGGGCTTTCCCCGCATGGGGGTCGCGGGCGCCGCTCTGGCCACCGTCATCGCCCGCGCGGCCGAACTCGGCACGCTGGTCGTCTGGACCCACACCCACACGGCGCGCTGTCCCTGGGCGGTCGGCAGCTTCCGGTCTCTCGGCATCCCCGGCCGGCTGTTCGGCCGCATCATCGTCAAAGGCCTGCCCCTGATGCTCAACGAACTTTTCTGGTCCCTGGCCATCACACTGCGCAACCAGTGCTACGCCACCCGGGGCCTCGACGCGGTGGCGGCGCAGAACATCGCCTCCGTGATCTACAACCTGTTCAGCATCGTCTTTCTC
>JAGDBW010000136.1 GCA_017958845.1 Clostridia bacterium
GCCGAGCCGGACGGCAGACCGTCCGGCGAGCCGAGCTACGGCAGGCCGACCTACGACACGCCCGTGCCGCCCGTCTACGCCGCGCCGCGCCGGGACGTCATCGGCGGCACGGCCCTCGCGGCCGGCATCCTCGCCATCCTCTCCTCAGCGCTGGGCTATCCGGGCATCGTGTTCGGTCTCTTTGCCATCCTGCTGGCCCTTCTCGCAAAAAAGGTGCTCGCCGGCGCCGCCATGTCCGGCGTGGCCATGGGCGGTGTCGTCTGCGGCGCCATCGGACTCGCGCTGGGGCTGTTTTTCCTTTTGATCATCGTCTTTGCCGAAAAGAGCGGTATGCTCTCCGACGAGTTCTGGAGCGAATATATGCAGGAGCTCGAGACGACCGGCGCCTTTCTGCGCTCGCTCTTCTTCTGATCCTCTTTTCGCCGACCCGCTTGTCCCGACCGACAGCGCCGGACGGACGCGACCGCGTCCGTCCGGCTTTTTTTCTCCCCCGCGACCCGCCGGGGTTTTCTTTTTTGTCCGGCCGCGCGGCCGCGTCCCGTGTCCGGCGCGCCCGCCGTCTCGCCCGATCGCATCCAAAAGCGCGCCGCGCCTCCGTCTTCCCCGCCGGGCGAAAAACGCGCCCGCTTTCGCAAAACACACCGGCCGCCGCAAAGCGTCGCGCCCTCGTTTCTCCCGCCGCTCGCGCTCGCCGTCGCTCCCCGTCCGTTTCCCCCGCGGGTCGCAAAGCAGGGTCGCCCACCTCTCGCAAAGCGCGCCCGCCGCGGGCATAAAAGCCGCCCGCCGCCGCATATCTTCAAAAGAAAAAACAAAGGGGGAGAAAAAGGAGATGAACAACCGCCGAAACAAGGTCCTCGCCGGGCTTCTCTGCGGCGTGTTTTGCCTGTGCGCGTGCGGCGGCGGCGAGACGGGCGGCGTGCCGGACAGTCTGTCCCGGGCGGGCGTGTTTGAGATGAGTTATGAGGCGGACGGCGAGACGTTCCGGCTGGTGTGCGAGATGGAAAAAGGCGACGATTTTTTGACACGGGGCGGGACTCTGCGCTATCTCGCGCCCGACACGGTGGCGGGTCTGACCGTCCGGCGGCAGGCGGGGGAGACCACCGTCACGCAGGGCGGCGTCCGCCTTTGCACGGAGGGGGCGGAGGGGCTTTTGCGGCCCTTTTTTGCCCTGTGTCTCGGCGGGACCGTACGGCAGGGAGGCCGTCGGACGGGCGGGGTGACCGAGGCGGTCTTTTTGCACCCGGACGGCACGGAGGAGACGCTTTTCTGGTCGGACGGCGACGCCCGACCGCGGACCATTCGTCTGACGTGGCCGGGCGGCGAGATGACGCTGACGCTCACGGAGGCGGCTTGGTGAGCGGCCCCGCTTCGCCCCGCGCGACGGCGCGGATCGACCTCGGCCGCCTGACGGACAACTACCGGGCCCTGCTCGCCCGCCTGCGGCAGGACTCACCCTGCGCCGCCCTCTGGTGTGTGGTCAAGGCCGGCGCCTACGGCCACGGCGCGGAGGCGGTGACGCGAGCGCTTTTCGGCGCGGGAGCGCGGCGCTTTTGCGCGGC
>JAGDBW010000137.1 GCA_017958845.1 Clostridia bacterium
AAGGCCTCGGGCGAAACCTCCGCCAGCGAGTCGAGCAGGTACGTCCCGGCGAGATGCACGATCCCGCACAGCGCCGACGTCTCGCCCCGCACCGCGTCAAATGCCGCGGCGACGCTCGCCTCGTCGCTCACGTCGGCGGTCAGGCATACGACGTTGTCTCTCTCGGGGCAGGGCGCCCGATCCAGCGCAAACACGCGGTACCCCCGCAGCGCCAGCAGCCCGACGACCGCCCGGCCCATGCCGCCCCCGGCGCCCGTCACAAGAATATCTTTCATACAGTCTCTTTAAATAATTCGTTCAATTTACCGCAGTATCCGGCAGGGTTCTGCCTTCTTACGTATTTGTCCGGGATTGACAGGCGTGATACGGCCGTTCCGGCCGCGGGTCTCGCCCGTGCGGAGCGGCTTTGGCCGAAGGACGCTTCGGCCGGATGATCCGACGCCGCGCGGCGCCGGGACGACCCGTCCGTCACGAACGGACCAGCAGAGCGAGGAGCATCACCGCAATGGCAAAATCGACCAACACGGCGCCCGCAAACAACACGAGGGACAGGACGATCTTCAGCCACACGGCTTCTATGTTCTTGATGAGCGAGAGATTCAGTACGCCGAACAAAGCGCCGATCAGACCGCCGATGGCGCCGCCCGCGATGGGAAAAATGCTGCACAAAGAAACAGAATTGCCCCATACCATGATAAAAACAAACGGGAGCAGGGAGAGCAGCACTTCATACCACGCGACCTTCGGCGTCAGCTGGATGGTCTGCGAGCCGACGGAGATCTTTGCGCCGCTCAGAAAGTTTCCGGAGAGGATCATCTGCTCGCCGTCCGGGGTGACGTAGGACTTTTTGGACATCCGGGTCAGCGGTCTGTCGTTGATGGACAGTTTTTTCTTCCCGGTCCAAAAGGATTCTTCATACACGATCTTTCCATACGTTTCGTTTTGTATGACTTGTTTCATCGCACACTCCTTTTCAGATAGGATCGGGCCGCCGGCCCATATACACGGACCAATGGCTCGGCTGGTTCTATTATACAAAAAACGGAGTCAAAAATCAACAAAAATGCAAAAAATCAACAAAAACGAAAAAAGGTCAACCCATCTGTTCTCACTTTCCGACAGCGCCGCGGATCCGTCAGTCGGTCACGTCCGTGTCCGGCACGATCGAGAGAGAATATTCGGGGTAGAGCGCGCCGATCTCCCCGTAGAGCGTCGTCAGCGCCTCTTTGCGGTCGACGTCAAAGCTGATCACAACGTCAAAGCGCATCGTCTTTTGCTCGGGATCGACATAAAAGCCGTGGGTCTGCAGCGCCCATTCGTGCGCCTTTACCGTCTGCTCCACCGTCTCGCGCATCCGCGCCGCCTCGTCGTCGGTCGTGTTGCGGGAGTAGACGCCGATCCCCGTCAGGATGATCCCGGTCTTTTCGTAGACGTCGGTTTGGATGCGGCGGGTGATCCGGTCCGCGTCGTCCACGCTCAGCCGATCCGGCAGCTCGATATGCACCGCGCCGTAGCGCTTGCCCGGCCCGTAGTGAAAGAGCACCAGGTCAAAGGCGCCCAGCACCTCCGGCTCTTCGCAGATGATGCGTTTCAGCTCCCGGCTCGTCTCGGCGTCCTCGCGATGGCCGATGATATCGTCGAGCGTTTCGATCATCATACCCAACCCGGCCTTGATGATAAAGCCGGCGATCAACACCCCCACCCAGGCCTCCAGCGACACGCCCGAAAGCAAAAACACCAAAGCCGACACGAGCACCGAAGCCGAGAGCACCGCGTCGAAGAGCGCGTCCGAGCCGGCCGCGCTCAGAGCGCCGGAGTCGACCGCCCGGCCTTTCTTTTTGACATAGAGGCCCAGCACCACTTTGACCACGATGACCGCGCCCATGATCAAAAGCGACAGGACGCCGTACTCGGCCGCCTGCGGGTGGATGATCTTCTTGACCGATTCTACCAGAGCCGTGATGCCCGCGTACAGCACCAGCGCCGCCACGATCATGGCGCTCAGATACTCCACCCGGCCGTAGCCGAGCGGGTGCTTTTTGTCCGGGGGCTTCGCGCCCAGCTTGGCGCCCGCGATGGTCACCGCCGACGACAGCGCGTCCGAGAGGTTGTTGACCGCGTCCAGGATCACGGCGATCGAATGGGACGCCAAACCCACAAAGGTCTTGCACCCCACCAGCGCCAGGTTGGTCACGATGCCGACCAGCCCCGTTCTGACGATGACTTTCTCCCGGTTTTGGGGCAGGGAGGCGTCTTCCCGCGTCGTTTGTTCCTCTTTCATCCGAGCAGCTCCTCCACGGCCTGACGGACTTCCGTCATATCCGTCGTCGGCTCAAAGCGCGCGACCACCTTGCCCTCGCGATCCACGAGAAACTTGGTAAAGTTCCATTTGATATACGCCTTGTCGCCGTATTTCTTG
>JAGDBW010000138.1 GCA_017958845.1 Clostridia bacterium
AAAGAACAGCCTTACCGAAAATTCCCTAACCGAAGTGCGGTTTCCCGCTCCTCTTTTTGCATCGGTCCGATCCCGGTTTTTCGGTTTCGTATCGTTCTTTTTTTCGTTTTTCGCCGTCCGAAGCGCTGCCGCTCCCGCCTTTACGGCTGCTGCTCTTTTTGCGCGCGCGCCAGCGCCGCGCCGACAAAGCCGAGGAACAGCGGATGCGGTTTGTTGGGGCGGGACTTGAACTCCGGATGATACTGCACCCCGACAAAGAAGGGGCGGTCGGAGAGCTCCACCGTCTCGACCAGCGTACCGTCGGGCGAGAGGCCGCTGAGAGTCAGGCCGGCCTCTTCCATATCGGCGCGATAGTCGTTGTTGAATTCGTAGCGGTGGCGGTGGCGTTCGGTGATCTCCCGCCGGCCGTAGCATCTCTCCATCGTCGTGCCGCCGCGGATCACGCACGGATAGGCGCCGAGCCGCAGGGTGCCGCCCTTGTCGATCTCGTCGCTCTGCCCAGGCATAAAGTCGATGACCTTGTGCCCGCACGCCTCGTCAAATTCGCCGGAGTTTGCCTCCTGTAGCCCGAGCACGTGGCGCGCGTATTCGATCACGGCGACCTGCATGCCGAGACAGATGCCGAAGTAGGGCAGCCCCTTCTCCCGCGCGTAGCGCGCCGCGACGATCATCCCCTCGATCCCCCGGCTGCCAAAGCCGCCGGGCACGATGATCCCGTCGAGCCCGCCGAGGGTCTCCGCGGCGTTCTCCTCCGTGACCGTCTCCGAGTCGATCCAGTGGATCTTGATGTGCGTCATATGCTGGTAGCCCGCGTGGCGGAGCGCCTCGGCGACCGACAGATACGCGTCGTGCAGCGCCACGTATTTGCCGACCAGCCCGATATGCACCGTATAGGGGCGCGACTTGATGCGCGCGACCAGCGCCGTCCAGTCGGCGAGGTCCGGCTCCGGCACGTCGAGGCCCAGCTCGCGGCACACCACGGCGGAAAAGCCCTGCTCCTCCAGCATCACCGGCGCCTCGTAGAGGTTGGGCAGGGTGATGTTTTCGATCACGCAGTCGCGCCGCACGTTGCAGAACAGCGCGATCTTGTCAAAGATCGCCGGCTCCAGCGGCTCGTCGCAGCGCAGCACCACGATGGTCGGATGCACGCCCATGCCCTGCAGTTCCTTGACCGAGTGCTGGGTGGGTTTGGTCTTGTGCTCTTCCGAGCCGTGCAGGTAGGGCACGAGGGTCACGTGGATAAAGAGACAACTCTCCCGCCCGACCTCCAGCGAGATCTGCCGCGCCGCCTCGATAAAGGGCTGGGACTCGATATCGCCGATGGTGCCGCCGATCTCGGTGATGACGACGTCGGCGTCGGAGTGTTTGCCCACGTTGTAGACAAAGTCCTTGATCTCTCCCGTGACGTGCGGGATCACCTGCACCGTCGAGCCGAGATACTCCCCGCGGCGCTCCTTGTTGAGTACGTTCCAGTAGACCTTGCCGGTGGTGAGGTTGGAGTATTTGTTGAGGTCCTCGTCGATAAAGCGCTCGTAGTGCCCCAGGTCCAGGTCGGTCTCGGCGCCGTCCTCGGTGACGTAGACCTCCCCGTGCTGATAGGGGCTCATGGTACCGGGATCGACGTTGATATACGGGTCGAGTTTCTGCGCCGCGACCTTCAGCCCGCGCGCTTTGAGCAGGCGTCCGAGCGAGGCGGCGGTGATCCCTTTTCCGAGGCCCGACACGACCCCCCCGGTCACAAAAATATACTTGGTCATATCCTTCTCCTTACTCCCACTCCACCGTCGCCGGCGGCTTGGAGGTGATATCGTACACGACGCGCGCGACGCCCTTGACCTCGTTGACGATCCGGCTGCTCGCGGCCTCCAGCGCCTCATAGGGCAGCCGCGACCACTCCGCGGTCATAAAGTCGTCGGTCGACACGGCCCGCAGGGCCACCGCGTAGCCGTAGGTCCGCGCGTCGCCCATCACGCCCACGCTCCGGGTGTCGGTGAGCACGGCGAAATACTGGTCCGGCCTGGCCCCCGCCTTGTCCACCTCCTCGCGGAAGATCGCGTCGGCCGAGCGCAAGATCTCCAGTTTCTCCCGCGTGATCTCGCCGATCACGCGCACGGCGAGCCCCGGACCGGGGAACGGCTGACGCCGCACCAAAGAGGACGGCAGGCCGAGTTTTTCGCCCACCTCCCGCACCTCGTCCTTAAAGAGATCGCGCAGCGGCTCCACGATCCGCTCAAAGGCCATCACCTCCGGGAGCCCCCCGACGTTGTGGTGGCTCTTGATCACGGCCGAGTCGCCCTTGCCGCTCTCGATGACGTCGGGATAGATCGTCCCCTGCGCCAGACACTCGATGCGGCCGAGCCCCGCGGCGGTCTCTTCAAACACGCGAACAAACTCCTCGCCGATGATATGCCGCTTTTTCTCGGGGTCGGCGACCCCGGCCAGCCGGGCGAGAAAGCGGTCCTCCGCTCTCACGCGGATCATCCGGACGCCCAGCTGACGCCCGATCACCCGCTCGATCTCGTCGCCCTCGCCTTTTCGCATCAGGCCGTGATCGACAAACACGCAGACCAGGTTTTCTCCGATCGCCCGGTGCAGCAGCACCGCCGCGACGGAGCTGTCCACCCCGCCCGACAGCGCGAGCAGCACCCGCTTGCCGGCCAGCTCGCGTTTGTACGTTTCGACCGACGAGCGGATAAAATCGTCCATCTGCCAGTCAGGACGGCATCCGCAGACAGCAAAGACAAAGTTGCGCAGCACCAGCGCGCCGTATTCGGTGTGCGTCACCTCGGGGTGGAACTGCACGCCGTAGAGCCGCCGGTCACGGTGATACATGGCGGCGATCCCGCACCGCTCCGTGCGGGCCGCGGCGGCAAAGCCGTCGGGCAGGACGCAGACGGCGTCGGTGTGGCTCATCCAGCACACGCTCTCGCGCGGGACGCCGGAAAAGAGCGGACACTCCCCGACCGACAGCCGGGTCTTTCCGTATTCGCTGCCCCCCTCCGCCGGCGCCACGACGCCGCCCGCGAGCCGGGCGAGCAGCTGATGTCCGTAGCAGATGCCGAGGATCGGGATGCCGAGCGACAGGATCGCGGGATCAAAGCTCGGCGCGTCGTCGTCATAGACGCTGCGCGGCCCGCCGGTAAAGATGATCCCGCTCCAGCCGCCTCGCGCGATCTGCTCGCAGGTGATCTTGCGGTAGGGCACCGTCTGCGCGTAGACGCTCATGGAGCGCACGCGCCGCGCGATGAGCTGGTCGTATTGCCCGCCAAAGTCGAGCACGAGGATCTTGTCCATGTTGTCCCCTTTCCGAAAAAAAGAGTGAAAAAAGCCGCAAACAAAGCCGCCGTCCGCCCGGCCGCGGCGCCGCGGTCCGCCGCCTTACCGGACGCTGAACAGAATATCGCCGTAGGTGGGGAAAGGCCAGTAGCTCTTGGCGGTCAGGGTCTCCGCTTCGTCGCAGGCGATGCGCAGCTCGCTCATGCGCGGCAGCACCGTGTCGCGGATCCGCTCCGCCTCGGCCACGATCCCGTCGGCGCCGTGCAGCGACAAGAGGGCGTCTTCCAGCGCCTGCGTCTGTCCGGCGACGGCGTCCGAGAGATCGGAGAGCCGGCCGACCAGCGCTGCCTCGTGCGCGCAGGACAGCGACGGATCAAAGCCCCGCTTCATCGTCGCCTGGGCGGCGACGTCGGCGGCATAGCGGCGCACGGCGGGCAGGATCAGGGTCTTGGCCATATCCGCCATCGTCCGCGCCTCGATGGTCACGGTCTTGGCGTAGTTTTCCAGCATGATCTCACAGCGGGAGCGGAGCTCCTCCTCCGAAAAGACCCGGTGCGAGGTCAGCATCCCGACGTTCTTGCGGTCCAGCAGATGGGGCAGGCAGTCGACGGTGGTGCGATAGTTGAGCAGTCCGCGCACCTCGGTCGCCTCTTTGATCCAGCCGCCGTCGTAGCCGTTGCCGTTAAAGATGATGCGCCGGTGCGCCCGGATGGTCTCCCGGAGCATCTCGTGCAGCGTTCCTTCAAAGTCGCGCGCCCCCTCCAGCCGGTCGGCAAAGACCCGCAGGCTCTCCGCCACGGCGGCGTTGAGCATGACGTTGGCGTCGGCGATGCTGGCCGACGAGCCGAGCATACGGAACTCAAACTTGTTGCCGGTGAAGGCAAAGGGGGAAGTCCTGTTTCTATCCGTCGTATCGGTCGGGAACTTGGGAAGCACGTCTACGCCGATCTTCAGTTGTTTACGTTGCTTCTTGTCGTAATGCTTGCCTTGCTCAATGGCGTCCAATACCCCTTGGAGCTCGTCTCCGAGGAAGATGGATACCACGGCGGGCGGCGCCTCGTTGGCGCCCAAACGGTGATCGTTGCCCGCGCTTGCCACCGAGATACGCAAGAGGTCTTGATATTCGTCAACCGCCTTGATGACCGCCGCGAGGAACAACAGGAATTGTGCGTTTTCATCCGGCGTATCGCCCGGTTCCAACAGGTTGACGCCGGTGTCGGTGGAGATGGACCAGTTGTTGTGCTTGCCGCTGCCGTTCACACCCGCAAAGGGCTTTTCGTGCAGGAGGCAAACCATTCCGTGCTTTGCTGCGATCTTACGCATCAATTCCATCGTCAGTTGGTTGTGATCGGTGGCGATATTGGTGG
>JAGDBW010000139.1 GCA_017958845.1 Clostridia bacterium
AGGTGCGCGCGATCATGCGCGAGTCCCTGCTCCGCCACGGCTATGACGCGCCGCCGCCCGAGGAGGCGGAGGTGGCCGATCTCGCCGCCATCAGCGACGCGCAGGCCGCCCGGCACGCCCCCGACGCCGCCCCGCGCTGACCGGGCGCTCGACCCGTCCTTTTTGATTTTTCGCCGTCTTGGCGCTCCGTCTGACTTTTAATTCTTTCATTACTATATCCCGGAGGACCCTCGTATATGTTTGTTTCCATCCCGGCCGTCACCCATACCGCCAACGTGGACTTTGGCGCTTTTCGCCCCGTGTGGCTGTTTGTGATGCAGATGGCGCTGCTGCTCATCACGCTGCTGGTCGCCAACGTGCTGCGGCGGCGCATCCCCTTTTTGCGCAAGATGCTGTTCCCCACCGCGCTGGTCGGGGGGCTGATGCTCTTTGTCGTCAAGACGGTCCTGCAGGTCTGCGGGGTCGGCGTGGGCGTTCTGATCGACAACGCGACCATGCAGATCATCACCTATCACATGCTGGGTCTGGGCTTTGTGGCCATGGCGCTCAAGCGCCCCCGCCAGACCGAAAAGGCCAGCGCGGGCAAACTCTTTCACTACGCGCTCATCAACGGCAGCAACTATATGCTCCAGTCCTGGGTGGGACTGCTGATCACGCTGGTCTTCTTTGGCGGGATCTTCTTTGCCGGGGCGCTGCTGCCCTGCGGCTTTGCGCAGGGGACGGGCAACGGCCTGACCTGGGGCGACAACTATACCGACTACGGTCTGACGGGCGGCGCCGGCTTTGGGCTGACCATCGCGACCGTGGGCTTTATCGTCGCGAGCGTGGTGGGCGTGGTGTATATGAACGTGATGCGCCGCCGCGGAAAGCTGACCGTCCGCCCGTCGGTCCACGCTGACCCCGAAAACAAGGCGCAGAACGGCACGGCCCCCGAGTCCATCTCGGTGGACAAGTTCTCCATGAATCTCGGCCTGATCCTGCTGACCTACGCCGTGGCGTTCGGGCTGATGTTTGCGCTCTCGCGGCTGGGCGGCTTTTTTGTCAGTCTGGCGTGGGGGCTGAGCTTTATGTGGGCGCTGCTCTGCGGCATCGGCGTGCGGGCGCTGCTCGATCTCGGAGAAAAAAAGAACGTCATCCGCGAGACCTATCGCAGCAACTATCTGATGGACCGCTTTGGCGGCTTTTGCTTCGATCTGATGGTGCTGGCCGGCGTCGCCGCCATCGAGTGGGAGGACGTGGCGCTCTGGTGGCTGCCGCTGACGGTGCTCTGCGCGGCGGGCGGCGTGGTCACCTTTTTCCAGTGCCGCCTGGCCGCCAAGCACTGCTTTCCCGGCTATGAGCACGAGACGTTTTTGGTCAATTTCGGGACCCTGACCGGCACGATCAACAACGGCATGATCCTGCTGCGGGAGATCGACCCCGACTTTTCCACGCCCGCGGCGCACTTTGCCGTCGAGGCCAACGTCTTTTGCTTTCTGCTCGACGCGCCGCTGTTTCTGACCCTCGCCATGATCCCCCGGAGCCGCGCGACCGCGTGGGTGCTGTGCGGGATGTTCTTTGTGCTGTGGGCGGTCTACACGCTGCTGATCTTTTATCGCCGGCTGCTGCGCAAAAAATACAGGCCCGAGGACGACCAGGTGTGGACCGACGACCGCGGCTTTGTGCGGCGAGCGGAACTGAACGCCCCCGCCTCCGGTGCGGCGCGGGACGGAGCGGACGCGCGCCCCGCGAGCGACCCCGGCGAGACCCAAACACCCGAAAACGAGGGGTGACCCCCCGCTCTTGTCCGCTCTGACAAAGGCGGCGCGAAAAGCGCCGCTTTTTTTGTTGCTTTTCGGCTCGCGCCGTCGGATCGTACGCAATATTTCGTATATCATTTTGCAAGTTCGGGATGCGAAAGATTGGCATATTGTACCGTTTTTGTGAAAGATGTATAAAAATGTCGAAGAGCCGGTTTTCCACATTTCGATTTGTGGGTTGTGTGGGCGACCGGAGGCGATCGGACGGGAAGCGGCGGTTTTTGGGGCTATTTTGGGGGTTCGGGCGGTGCGTTTTCCACAAATTCAACATTTTTCAATGTGGAAAAAGTTTTTTTGCGTTTTCCGCATTTTCGCCACATTTACCTCTTGACAAGATTTCGGGCGCTTTTGCCTGCTTGCATATATGTATATTTCGCGCGTATTCTTGCAAAAATTACGAATTTTTTGACGGCTCGCGCCGCGCTCCCTCCGGCGTCCCCGAACACCGCCCGAGCCGAGCCGACCGGGCGGCGTTTTCCCCCGCGCCGAGGCACGGCGCGGGAGCCGGACGAAAGCCGCGCGGAGAGCGACGAAACAGGCACGGACAACGGACGAGCGGGCGCGGACAACGGACGAGCGGGCACGGACAACGGACGAGCGGGCACGGACGGAAAAGACAACGGGATGAAAGACGGAGCGGACGGCGGGTGGGAAGACAGGCGGCGTCTCCCCGTCAAAAAAGACCCCGGGGCGACCCGGGGTCTGTGCGGTTTCGGCTGGTTTTTCGGCGTGCGGGCGGCGCGCTCCGTAGAGGGGCCGCCGCGCGTCCCGGGGGTCAGTGACCGATCAGTTCTTCTTGCGTTTGGGTCAGCTGGCGATAGTAGTTTTCGGTCGGGGTGGAAAAGACGCTCCAATAATAGTTGTTCTGATACTCGGCGAGGCGATCCGCCCCGTAGACCCAGATGGCAAAGCCGTCCGGCGCGCCGTCCACCATCGAATGGTACACGGCGTCAAAGACGGTCGGGTCGACGTAGAGATAGAGGCCGCCGACGCCGCTCTCGGCAAAGGCGCTGTTGGCAATGACGCGCAGGTGCGTGTCGGCGGGGACGACCACGCCCTCGGCCGACGAACCGCGGAAGGCAAACGCGCCGATCCCGGCGACCGGCTGACCGGTCTCGCCCGCCGTGAGCGGGATCACCAGCCACGGCTCGGCCTTTCCCTCCTCTGTCAGCGCCGTCACCGTCCAGGTGGCGTCGTCGGACGAAGCGTAGACAAAGAAGCGGTCGGACGTCTCGCGGATCGGATCGATGGCCTCAAAGGCCTCCAGATACTGCTCATGCACGTCCTCGTAGCTGCCGAGTCCGCTCTCGGCGTCCAGCACACGACCCTGCTCCCACGCGGCGGCAAAGACCGGCGAGGCGGCGTAGGCTTCCAGCTTGTCCGACGCGACGAAATAGAGGTAGTCGTCCCTGTCCGGAAAAGCGGAGGGGACCTCGCCGAAGAGGCAGACGATCGACAGCGACGGCGCACTGTCAAAGGCGCCGTCGGCCACCGCCACCGACGCGCCGCCGGGCGCAAAGATGATCATGTCATAGTCGTGGCAGTCGGAGAGGGCGTCGGCGGTGATCCCGACGACGGGACAGCCGTCGGAGGCGGCGGGGATCTCGATGGGGTTGAGCGACCGATAGGCCGAGTCCACCCCGGCAAAGATACAGCTCACACCGTCCTCGGCCAGCGCAAAGCGATAGCCGTCGGCGCGCCACGCGTCGGGCCGCTCGTTTGCGCGGATTGCGGCGAGAGAGGCGTCGAGGGCGGCCAGCGCCTCCTCGGAGC
>JAGDBW010000013.1 GCA_017958845.1 Clostridia bacterium
CCGTACTTTGTTGGCGTTGAGGGCGATCTTGATGGCGCCTTCGGCGGCCGCGAAGGACTCGTGTCCCGCGAGGAAGCAGAAGCACTCGGTCTCCTCGGAGAGCAGCATCTTTCCGAGGTTGCCGTGGCCGAGGCCGACCTTGCGGTTTTCGGCGACGGAGCCGGGGATGCAGAACGACTGCAGACCCACGCCGATCATCGCGGCGGCGTCGGCGGCTTTTTTGCAGCCCGCCCTCAGGGCGATGGCGGCGCCGACGGTGTAGGCCCAGACGGCGTTTTCAAAGCAGATGGGCTGGGTGGAGCGCACGATGGCGTCCACGTCGATGCCGGCGGCCAGGGTGATCTCTCTGCATTGGTCGATGGAGGAAATGCCGTACTCTTTGAGCGCGGCGAGGATCTTTTCCTCTCTTCTTTCGTATCCTTCAAACTGTGCCATGATCCTGTCCTCCTTATTCTTTGCGGGGGTCGATATACTTGACGGCTTCGTCAAAGCGACCGTAGGTGCCTTTGGCTTTTTCGTAGCCGTCGTTGGGGGTCATGCCTTTTTTGATGAAGTCGGTCATCTTTCCGAGTGAGACGAACTCGTAGCCGATCACCTGGTCGTCCTCGTCCAGGGCCATGCGGGTGCAGTAGCCCTCGGTCATCTCGAGGTATCTCACGCCCTTTTCTCTGGTGCCGTACATGGTGCCGACCATGGAGCGCTCGCCCTTGCCGAGGTCTTCCATGCCCGCGCCGATGACGAGGCCGCCTTCGGAGAACGCGGACTGGCTGCGGCCGTAGACGATCTGGAGGAACAGCTCGCGCATGGCGGTGTTGATGGCGTCGCAGACGAGGTCGGTGTTGAGCGCTTCGAGGATCGTCTTGCCGGGCAGGATCTCCGCCGCCATGGCCGCGGAGTGGGTCATGCCGGAGCAGCCGATGGTCTCGACCCGCGCTTCTTCGATGATACCGTTTTTGACATTCAGGGAGAGTTTGCACGCGCCCTGCTGGGGTGCGCACCAGCCCACGCCGTGGGTGTAGGCGGAGATGTCGGAGATCTCCTTGGCCTGGATCCATTTTCCCTCTTCGGGGATGGGGGCCGGGCCGTGATGCGGGCCTTTTTCGACCTTGCACATGGCGGCGACTTCGGCGCTCATGGCGTATTTGCATTCGTTTGCCATCTTGTTTCTCCTTTTCAGGCGATGATCTCGCCCTCGGTGCAGCCGAAGGCGGCGTTGGACTCGTCGGTGTCGATGTGCATGGCGGGCGCGAAGGACGGGCTGACGCGCACCACGACGTCGCCGAAGGTGAGGGGACGCTGACCGTCGGTTTTGACACAGACGATCTGCTTGTCGCTCAGGCCGTATTCCGCGGCGAGCTCGGGGGTGAGGTGGATGTGGCGCTGGGCGGCGATGACGCCCTCCTCCAGGCGTATCTCGCCGCAGGGGCCGCGGAGGACGCAGGCGCCGGAGCCGGCGACGTCGCCGCTCTCGCGGACGGGGGCCTTGACCCCGATGGTGCGGGCATCGGTCAGGGACAGCTCGACCTGCGAGGCCTTGCGTTCCGGGCCGAGGATAGAGGCTTTGAGCGAGCCGCGCTCGCCGATGATCTCGACCTTTTCTTCACAGGCGAACTGGCCGGGCTGGCTGAGATCCTTCTTTTTGGTGAGGGCGTGTCCCTCGCCGAAGAGGAGATCGACGTGCTCGCGGGTCAGATGGACGTGGCGGGCGGACGTTTCGATGATGACTGTGGGCATGAAAAACTCTCCTTGTCTTTTCTTTTTTCCAAATTGTTATTGTAGCATACGCGGCGCGAAAAAACAATGTTTTTCGGTCAAAAACTTTTCGCAATCCGGGCGTTTTGCGGGCGGGGCGCGTAAAACGAGCGCGGCGGCGCATACTAAACAAAAAAACGAGGTGCGGGTATGTGTGAAAAGGCCGACGCGCGACAGACGGGCGAGGAAAACGGAGCGCAGGAGCGCGGGGTGACCGAGGCGGGGAACGAGCGCGAGTCCTTTGAGTGTGTGGGGATCATCGGGCAGATCGAAGGCCACTACGCGCAGGAAGGGGGGCAGAAGACGACCAAGTACGACCATCTGATCCCCCTGCTCGTCGCCATGGAGGAGAGCGACAGGGTGGACGGGGTCCTCTTTCTCATCAACACGGTGGGCGGCGACGTGGAGGCGGGGCTGGCCATCGCGGAGGTGATCGCGTCGCTGTCCAAGCCGACGGTGTCGGTGGTGCTGGGCGGCGGTCACTCGATCGGGGTGCCGCTGGCCGTGGCGGCGAGGCGGTCGCTGATCGTCCCCTCCGCGACCATGACCGTGCATCCCGTCCGCACGACGGGGACGGTGATCTCGGCGCCGCAGAGCTTTGACTATCTGCGGCGGATGCAGGAGCGCATCCTGCGCTTTGTGCTCTCGCACAGCCGGGTGGAGCGCGACTATCTGGTGGCGGCCATGAACAAGACCGACGAGATGGCCAACGACATCGGCTCGATCCTCGACGGCGAGGAGGCCGTGCGGTGCGGGCTGATCGACCGGATCGGGGGCGTACGGGAGGCGCTGGAGGAACTGAGGAACATGAAAAGTACGGGAAACTGACTGTTTTTTTCTTTTGTCAGCAGATAAAACAAGGTCAGGTTGCTTTTTTTGCTTTTGTGTGGTAGAATAAAGTCGATATCCGCTTGCCCGCGACGCAGAAAGGGAGACGAACCATGACCGAATCGCACCTGCTGGAGATGTACGCTCCGATGACGGAAGAGGAGCTGTTTTTGAAAGGGCTGTTCTTGCGTCGGGACTCCGCCGAGCGGCAGGCGGCGTGGCGGGCGGCGCACGACCCCGCCTTTGTGGCGAGGGCGGACGAAAAGTTCGTTTTGTCCAAGCGTGTGACGGACAGGGAGGCGCTGCTGCTGCAGGAGTCCGAGCTCTTTGGTCTGCACGACCGTTCGATCGTGATCCGCCGCCACTCGCGCTATGCGCCGGCGGTCCTGCACATGCACACCTTTTTTGAGATCTTTTTTGTTTTGCGGGGGCGGTGTTTTCAGACCATTGAAGGCCGCTCGCGCTATCTGCAGCAGGGGGACCTGTGCTTTGTGGCTCCGTACGTGCGCCACGCGATCCAGGCGGACGACGACGACTGTATCGTGATCAACATCCTGGTGCGGCGATCGAACTTTGAGCAGGTGTATCTCTATATGCTGGGAGAGGAAAACGTCATTTCCGGCTTTTTTACCGAAGTTTTGTACGCGAAGGGGAAACGGCAGTTTTTGCTCTTTCATCTGACGGAGCAGGACGCCGCTCTGACCATCCTCCGCGCCCTGCTCTCGGAGCACAACGACGAGGTGGCCAACGCCACGCCCATCAAAGAGAGTCTGCTGATGTGTCTGTGCTGCTATCTGATGCGCTCTCACGCCGACCGGGTCGAGACGGACGGCGGCTCGCAGCACCCGCAGATACTGCAGGGCGTGTCGGTGTGGCTGTGGAACAATATGAGCACCGCGACCCTGGAGAGCGCGGCGGAGGCCTTTCACTTTTCTCCCTCTCGCATGAGCCATCTCTTTCATGAGATGACGGGGAGCAGCTTTTCTTCTTATCTCAAAGAGATCCGGCTCAACCGCGCATGCGTGCTGCTCCGCCACACCGAAAAAAAGGTGGACGTGATCTGCCGCGAGATCGGGCTGTCGAGCACCGAATATTTTTATCGGGCGTTCAAAAAACAGTTTGGCACGACGCCGAACGCCTGGCGCATGGGCAGCCGGAGCGAGAGCGGCGCGTGAGAGGGGCGACAGCGAAAAGACAGCATACATCGAGAGGCTCCCGCCGGCGGCGGGAGCCTCTCTCTTTTGTGTGGGGGCGAACGGTACGATCAAGCGCGGCGCATCCGAGCGCGGGGCGCGATCGTCCCGGCGACGAGGTCTTATTGCTCGCCCGAGAGCAGCGCTTCGTAGAAGTGGGCGCGGGCCATCTGGTGGTAGGGGGTGACAAAGATCACGCCGACGCCGAAGCACAGCATGCCGACGATGTACCAGCCGAGAAAAGACAGGTCGAGGCAGAAGAGCCGCCATTTGTTGCCCCGCATGATGCGGCGGGACTCGTCGATGCACTGGGTAGAGGTGTACTCGGGATGGTCGAGCAGGAGGTATTCGGAGATGGCGTAGGCATAGCTCTTGACGATGGCGGGGATGACGAAGAGCAGCGACCACAGGAACAGGAACAGGGTTTTTAGCAGGCCGAGGATGATGGTGCGCGCGACGTTGTCCCCGCGCAGCGACACGGTGTAGTCGTCGACCTCGACCGGGCTGTCGGGGAGGCGCACCTGTTTGAGAAAGGCGTTGGCAAGGCCGACGGTCAGGGGGCCCGTGATGATCAGGAGCAGCACGCCGGTCGCGGCGGCGGCGGAGCTGATGATGTCGACAAGGACACATCCGAGCATCAGGATCAGCCACTTGTTGGCGAAAATGTGACCGCCCAGATTCTGACGGGCGCGGGCGCGCAGTTCTCTGGCTTTGGGCATAACGTAAACTCCTTTTTTTGTTTTGTGTAAATGTTTGTGTAAATGAACTTCTTTTTTATCATACGCCGTTGGGCGGGTGATTGCAAGTCTTTTTTGGGGCGACGGCGGCGCGCATGAGCGCGGCGCGGGGGAGAGTGGGGGTACGACGGAGAGGCGGGCGGGGTTTGGCCTCTTTTTTCTGTTTTTGGCTATGGGAAGGCGGCAAACAGCGGCCGGAGCGGATCAGAGCGCGGGGGCGGTCATGAGATCGAAGAGCATGGCGGCGTAGATATCGCGGTGGATCTCGCGGGTGGGGTGGTTGATGCGGTTGGCGAGCAGGGCGTCGGTGTCAACGCCCTCTTTTTCCATCTCGTCGCAGCGGGCCCAGACGTCGCAGAGCGGCAGGTCGCGCTCGGCGGCGACGCGGCGCGTCTCGGCAAAGAAGGAAGCGACGATCCCGCCGTTCTGTCGCTCGGCCATGCGGCGGGCGACCTCGGTCAGGTCGGGGTGGACGTCGGGAGAGAGGCGTTTGTTCATGTGGTGCTGGGTCATCAGCACAACGCGCGAACCGACGGCGGTGATGCGCTCGATCGCCTCGGTCAGCCGGCGGCCGAAGAGGGCCGGATCGTCGCCCCACGCGTCGTTGGCACCAAAGCAGACGAAGGTGACGTCGGGGCGATGGGCCAGCACGTCGCGCTCGATGCGCTCGAGGCCCATGGCGAGGTTGTCCCCTCTCCGCGCGGCGGACAGGACGTTGACCGGCATCTGCGGGTAAGCCGCGGCCAGGCGGCGGCGCAGCACCTCGTGATAGACGGCGACGTAGTCGGGCGGCTCGCCGTAGGCGAAGCACCCCTGCGTGATCGAATCGCCGAAAAAGCAGAGGGTCAGGGGGCCTGTCTCCAGGAACGGGCGGGTCAAGAGCGGAAGCAGCGGTGCGGGCATGGCGGCTCCTTTCGGCAGCGTATTTCCCTTTCAGCATACACGTCAGACGGCGAGTTGTCAAGGGTGTTTGTTCTCCGTCTTTTTCTTTTGGCAGGCGGGGGAGCGCTCGATGGTCGGCGGGCGATCTGCGTGCGGCCTCTCTCACCTGTGAGCGACGGGGACAAAACAGGGAGGCGCCGTCGAGCGTCCGGCTCGCTCTCGTGCCTGAAGGCGCGGTTTTGGGTAGGGGTTTTTTCTGTTTTCGGATATTTTGGCGGGGAGGGCGGCAAAAGAACGCTTGTTTTTTGTCATAGCGGCGAGTCGCCGTATCAAAGAACGAAAGCACACGGACGACCGTGTGCTTTCGCTGCG
>JAGDBW010000140.1 GCA_017958845.1 Clostridia bacterium
GATCTTTTTCCTCCCCGGCGGGGGTGATCTTTTTCCTCCCCGGCGGGGGCGATCTTTTTCCTCCCCGGCGGGGGTGATCTTTTTCCTCCCCGGCGGGGGTGATCTTTTTCCTCCCCGGCGGGGGTGGTTTTGCGTTTTTGAAAAAAAGAGAAAAAAACAGATACTGAGCGTTTTTGCGTGATTTTGCGGGCATAATCGGTGATAAGTGATTGTGCCCGAATATTTTTGACTTTCTTTGACTTTGACTTTCTTTGACCTTTGCTGTACAATGAGAGCGAACCTGAGAAAGGAAGTGAAAAGAATGCTGATCTCCGATTATATCGCGCAGATGCTGGAGCAGATGCTGGACGAGAGCGACGGGCAGCTGGATATCCGCCGCAACGACATGGCGACCCGCTTTGGCTGTGCGCCGAGCCAGATCAACTACGTCATCACCTCCCGCTTTACGCCCGAAAACGGGTACGTGGTGGAGAGCCGGCGCGGCGGCGGCGGATATATCCGCATCGTCCGCAAGCATATGCACCGGGACGAGTATCTGATGCATTTCTTTCATGCGGTGGGAGAAGCCCTCACCGAAAACGAGGCGCGGGCCATGATCCGCAATCTGGTCGACACGCGCGCCATCGATCCCGAAACGGCCACGGTGATGGCCTCGGCCGTCTCCGGTCCGGCTCTGTCGGGCGTGACCGACAAAGACAGGCGGGACGCCGTGCGGGCCGACGTGCTGCGGCAGATGGTGCTGGCGCTGATGGTGTAGCGCCGCCGTCTGACGCCGGAGTTTGGCGCCGGGAGTTGACGCCGGAGTTTGGCGCTTGAGTCGGCACTCGGGTCGGCGCGATCGTCCGGGCACGGACGGGACGCCGGACACACAAAAAACACACCGCACATACAAAACGAAACACGTCGGCACGACGGCGACGGCCGCGCACGCGCAAGACCGCGCGGCTGACCCGCGAGCGGATCGACGTCAGACGCCCATCGGGCGGAAAGGAGGATCGTTATGATCTGTCAGAGATGCGAAAAGAAACCCGCGACCTTCTTTTATGAAGAGAACATCAACGGGAAAAAGAAAAGCTGGGTCCTGTGCGCGGAATGCGCCGCGGAACTGAAAAAGAAGGGGGAGCTGTCGACCTATGCCGTCGACTGGGAGCCGTTTTCTTTCTTTGAAGACGAGAACCAGCTGTTTTCCAGTCTGTTCGGACAGGCGGGCGGCGCGCTGCCGCGCTCCAAACGCTGCCCTCTGTGCGGGCTGCGCTTTGCCGACATACGGGAGACCGGCAAGGTCGGGTGCGCCGCGTGCTACGAGACCTTTGGCGAAGAGCTGGCCGGGACGCTCTACAGCATCCACGGCACGGCCAGGCACCGCGGCCGCAGACCGGCCCGCCTCGGCGCGCAGCCGGAGGGTCCAAACGAGCCGTCCGAGGCAAAACCCGCCGACGAGACCGCCGCAGCGAAGACCGCCAAGGTCAAAAAAGCCAAAGCGGCCGACGAGGCGGCGGACGAGATCGAGCGGATGAGAGCCGAGCTGAAGGCGGCCGTGGAGGCCGAGGACTTTGAGCGGGCGGCGGAGCTGCGCGACAAGATCCGCGCGGCCGAGGCCTCCGGCGGACGCGCCGACGCGGCGACCGGGCAGGAAAAAGAAAACAAACGCGCGGCAAAACCGGACAAACCGACGGACGAGAGGGAGGGATGATCATGGCATGGTATCAGAGAAGCGGACCGGGCAAAGACGTCTTTGTGTCCACACGCATCCGGCTCGCGCGCAATCTGGTCGGCTATCCCTTTGAGGGGCGGCTGACCGACGCGTCGGCCAAAGAGATGATCGAGCGCGTCTCGGCGCTCTTTCCCGCTTCGGAGGGATATGAGCAGACGGATATGCAGACGCTCTCGGCCGAGGAGGCGGGCGCGCTGTGTGAAAAGCACTATATCAGCCCCGAATTTGCCGCCAAGCGGTCGCCGCACGCGCTGATCCGCGAGGAGAGCAAAGGGCTGTCCATCATGATCTGCGAAGAGGACCACCTGCGCATCCAGGCGCTGGCGGCCGGCTTTGCGCCCGAGGAGTGTATGCGCGCCGCCTTTGAGGCGGAGGAGCGGATCGACGGCGCGATGGAGCTGGCCTATGATGAAAAACTGGGCTATCTGACCCACTGCCCCACCAATCTCGGCACCGCCATGCGGGTGTCGGTGATGATGTTTTTGCCTGCTTTGACCATGGAGGGCCGGATGCCTTCGCTCTCGGGACAGCTGCAAAAGCTGGGGCTGGTCATCCGCGGCACCGACGGCGAAGGCAGCGAAGCCGTGGGGTATCTCTATCAGATCTCCAACCGCATCACCCTGGGTATCTCCGAGGAGGAGACCGTGCGCAAAGTCAGCGAGGTGGTGCGGCGCATCGCCGAGACCGAGCGGCGTCTGCGCCGTTCTTGGCAGGGTCGGGCGCGAATGACCGTGGCGGATCGCGGCGCGCGGGCGCTGGGCGTGCTGTCGCACGCGAAACTGCTGTCTGGCAAGGAGTTTTTGGCTCTTTGGGCCGATCTGCGGCTGTCGATGTGCTGCGACGAAAAAGACAAGTTTCCGACCGAAAAGATGGACGCGCTCCTCTTTGAGGTCATGAGAAACGAAATGGCGATCCAAGCCGAAAAAAACAAGGACGCAGCCGGCCTCCCGGCCGAGGCGGGCAGAGATCTCTGCCGCGCCGAGCGGGTGCGCGCCGTCTTTGCGTCTATGGATGAGAAGAAGGGATGAGAAATGACCAACCGCTTTACCGCTAAGGCGCAGCGGGCGCTGAACGCCGCGCTCAACGCCGCTTCGGAAATGGGACATACCTACGTCGGATCGGAGCATATCCTCCTGGGCCTGTGCGCGGACGACACGTCCGCCGCCGCCGGGATCCTGCGCCAGCGAGGCGCCGGAGCCGACGATATCCGCCGGGCCGTGGAGGAGATGGCGGGCGTGGGCGTACGCACCGACGTCTCGCCCGCCGACATGACCCCGCGCACCAAAAAGATCATCGAAGCCTCCGCGATGCTGGCCTCCCGCACCAGCTGCAGTTATATCGGCACGGAGCATCTGCTGCTGGCCCTCTTGGGCGAGCCGGACTGCGTGGGCGCGCGCATCCTCGCGTCGCTGGGCGTCAAGAGAGATGAAGTCGCACAGGATCTCGCGGCCCTGCTCTCCTCCTCCGACTCCGACGAAGCGGAGACGGAAGAAGGGCGGCCGGGCGCCGCGCGGGACAAGGGGGGCGACGCGTCGCTCTCCGACATGCCGTCGCTGAAAAACTATGGCCGGGACCTCACCGCCGCCGCCAAAGAGGGCAAGATCGACCCCATCATCGGGCGCGACGACGAGACGGCGCGCCTCATCCAGATCCTGTGCCGCCGGCAGAAGAACAACCCCTGTCTGA
>JAGDBW010000141.1 GCA_017958845.1 Clostridia bacterium
CTGGACTGCAAGGTTTATATGGTGAAGGTATCCTATGAACAGAAGCCTTTCCGCCGGGAAGTGATGCGTACCTACGGGGCTTCCGTGGTACCTTCTCCTTCGGAGACCACGGAAGTGGGCAAAAAGATCCTGGCGGAGTTTCCCGACACGACCGGGTCGCTCGGCTGCGCCATCTCCGAGGCGGTGGAGGCCGCCGCCGCCGAGCCCGGCTACCGGTACGTGCTGGGCAGCGTGCTCAACCAGGTGCTGCTGCACCAGAGCGTCATCGGACTGGAGACGAAAGCCGCGCTGGACAAATACGGGATCGTCCCGGACGTCATCATCGGATGCGCCGGCGGCGGGTCCAATCTGGGCGGTCTGATCGCTCCCTTTATGGGCGAAAAACTGCGGGGCGAGGCCGACTATCGCATCGTCGCCGTGGAGCCCGCCTCCTGTCCGAGTCTGACGCGCGGGGTGTTTGCCTACGACTTTTGCGACACGGGCATGATCTGCCCGCTGGCCAAGATGTATACGCTGGGATGCGACTTTATCCCCGCGCCCAACCACGCGGGGGGCCTGCGCTACCACGGGATGAGCCCCGTGCTGTCGCAGCTGTACGCGGACGGCCTGCTCGAGGCGGTATCGGTCAAGCAGACGGCGGTCTTTGAGGCGGCGGAGTACTTTGCGCGATGCGAGGGCATCCTGCCCGCGCCGGAGAGCGCCCACGCCATCCGCGCCGCCATCGACGAGGCCGTCGCCTGCCGCGAGAGCGGCGAGAAAAAGACCATCGTCTTTGGTCTGACGGGGACGGGCTACTTTGATATGGTGGCCTATGAAAAATTCCACAACGGTCAGATGACGGACTACGTGCCGGACGACGAGACGCTGGCGCGCTTCCGCGCCCGCCTGCCGCAGGTCGGCTGACAAACGCAAAAGACCGTCGGGGATACGGCGTTTTTCCGTCGGGACGGACGAATGGGCGACGAGGACTTGACGGACGGGCGATCCGGCTCTATAATGGTATCGGCGCGGAGCTTTTTTCCACCACTCATGCCGTCCGCGTCTCGTCGCCGTCCGCGGCGAAGGAAAAGAGAGGAGAACGAAAAGATGAAAGACGTGATCCTGGACACCGACGCCTACAACGAGATCGACGACCAGTTTGCCATCGCGTGGCTGCTGCGAAGCGGTGAAAAACTCAACACCCTCGGGCTGTGCGCCGCGCCGTTTCTCAACAAAAAGAGCGTCTCGCCCGCCGACGGGATGCAAAAGAGTTATGACGAGATCAAAAAACTGCTGACCCTGGCCGGGCGGGAGGACGTGCCGGTCTACGCCGGGTCACAGAGCTATCTGCCCGACGACGCGACGCCGGTCGACTCGCCCGCCGCGGCCTTCATCGCCGCCGAGGCGCGGGCGCACGACGCGGAGCATCCGCTGTATATCGCCGCCATCGGCGCGATCACCAACGTGGCGTCGGCGATCCTGTGCGATCCCGCGGCCTTTGAGAGCGGGGTGACGATCGTGTGGCTGGGGGGCCACGCGCATCACCTGCCGAAAACGGGCGCGTGGGAGTTTAATATGATGCAGGACCTCGCCGCCGCGCGGGTGGTCTTTGACTGCCCGGCGACGGTGGTACAGCTACCCTGCCGCGGGTGCGTGGACCGGCTGACAACGACGGGGCCGGAGCTGCTGTGGTGGCTGGCGGACAAAAATCCCCTCGCCGACTATCTGGCGCGCAATACCATCGCCGAGGCCGAAAGTTACGCGGCCGGGAAGCCGTGGAGCCGGGTGATCTGGGACGTGTCCGCCGTCGCGTGGCTGCTCGACGACGAGGGAAAACTCGTCCCAACCGAGAAAACCCCCGCCCCCGTACCGCAAAACGACCGGTCCTACGCCTTTCCCGCCGGGAGACGGGAGATCGAGTGCGCGGTGCGGGTCAACCGCGACGCGATCTTTGAGCGGCTCTTCTCCGCGCTGACGGAATAGGCGGCGTATTCGGCGCAGGCGAAAAAGCGATGATATTTTTTCGTTTGACATAGAGCACGAACGCAATACTGTTAAAAAGTTTTTTAGTACGCTCGCATCAGCTTGATTAAATGATTATAAATCGCTTTTTTGATCCCCGTTCTCGCCCTCTCGCAGTATGGTATACAGCTTCGGGCCGAGAGCGGGGATCCTGCATCCGAATCCGCTCGCCTCTTTCGGGGCGGCATCTTCGACTGGAAAACAAAAAAGCGATGGTGTGTTTGTTGGCACAGAGCCCGAACGCCATCCGGTCAAATAAGGTTTTTTCTTATACGCTCGCCCGGCTTTGCTTTGGCCGGCGGGCGTTCTTCTTTGCGGGGGCGTTTGTGAGCGGGGCGTTTCTTGGCGGGGGGGCGGCGCAAAGGTCGTTGACAAAATGCGGCAGTGTATGATACACTCTGTTTGTAGGACGGGCTCGTGACCGACGAGGAGGACGAGCCGTCATACGGCGACGGCGGGCGGGCTCGATCCCGCCGGCCGAAAAAGGAGGTCTCCCATGAAACGAATGTTCCGTTTGAGCGCGGCCGTGCTGTCGCTCGCTCTGGCACTGACGCTGGCCGGCTGTCTGCCCGGCTCCGAGACGATCAAGAGCGGCTTTCACTTTGACTCCCGGGGGGACGGGATCTGCGCCGTGACCGGCGTCGAGACCGCCCCGAAAGACGCGGTCGGCTATCTGTTTGTCCCCGAGACGTCGGGCCTGGGCGATCGGGTGACGGAGATCGCGGACGGCGCTTTTTCGGGTTATTATAAGGTGGAAAACGTCTCGATCCCCGCCGGGATCGTGCGGATCGGAGAGAGCGCGTTTTTTCGCTGCAGCGAACTGAAGTACGTGACCCTCCCCGAAACCGTGACCGAGATCGGCCCGTCGGCCTTTCGCTACTGTACGTCGATGATCGAGCTGTCTGTGAACGGCCCGGTCGAAACGATCGGCGAGTACGCCTTTTTCGGCTGTCGGAAACTGTCGGCGGTCACGCTCTGCGAGGGCGTCGTCGAGATCGGCAAGATGGCCTTTGACGGCTGTGCGTCGCTGATCGAGATCACGCTCCCCGACAGCGTGCGGGTGATCGATCGCTTTGCCTTTGGCGGCTGCGAGGAATTGATGAGCGTCTCCATCGGCAAAAACGTGGAGAGGATCGGCGGCTACGCCTTTTTTGGCTGTGTCGGTCTGACCGATATCCTCTATGAAGGAACGGTCGAAGAGTGGGGCGAGATCGAGTTTGGCGACGAGTGGGACAACGCGACCGGACGCTACGTCGTGCACTGCTCGGACGGCGATATCATCAA
>JAGDBW010000014.1 GCA_017958845.1 Clostridia bacterium
CTCAAAAAGAAAACCCCGCGGCGCCGCCCGACGCCCCGCCTCCGCATCTCCGACCACCCATACATACGGCAGCGCCCCGCGGGGCGCCGGGAAAACCCCACCTCCGCGCCCCCGGCTCCCACCTATAAAGCCGCGCCCGCGGAACGCCGCCCCCGCATCTCCGACCACCCATACATACGGCAGCGCCCCGCGGCGCGCCGGGAAAACCCCACCTCCGCGCCCCCGGCTCCCCCAATCATGCCGCGCCCGCGGAACGCCACCCCCGCATCTCCGACCACCCATACATACGGCAGCGCCCCGCGGCGCGCCGTCGAAAGGAAAAGACCATGTTTTTCGCCATCGGAGTCATAGAACTCAAGAGCATCGCCCTCGGCATCGAGGCGACCGACGCCGCGCTCAAGAGCGCGGGCATCACGCTGGTCTCCTCCCATCCGTCCTGCCCGGGCAAGTACGAGATCATCCTCACCGGCAGCATCGCCGACGTGACGGCCGCCGTCGACCACGTCAAAGGCAAGTTTGAGTCCAACATCATCGACTCGTCGGTGATGGGACGTATCGACCCGCACGTCATCGAGGCCCTCCTGGGCACCCAGCAGGGGCAGAGAGAGGGCAGTCTCGGCGTCATCGAGACCTACTCGGCTGCCAGCGCCATCAAGGCGGCGGACGTCGCGGTCAAATGCGCCCGGGTGGAGCTCTATGATCTGCGCGTCTCCCGCGGTATCGGCGGAAAGGGCATGATCCTTTTGACCGGCGAGGTGGGGGACGTCTCCGCCGCCGTGGCGGCGGGAGCCGAATACGCGGCGGGGCAGGGCCTTTTGGCGCACACGTCGATCGTGCCCGCGCCGCACCCCGAGCTCTGGGACCAGATATAAGCGACAAGCGACACAGACCGAGAAAGGAAGAGCGACATGAACAAACAGACGCTTCCGTTCACCCTCCCGCAGACCCCGCGCGTGCGGCGGATGGTCGAACATCTGTACGCCAAGATGCCCGAGATCGAGCCCTACCGGGCGGAGCTCGTCACCGAGAGCTACCGCGCGACCGAGGGGCTGCCCCTCGTCCGCCGCCGCTCGGCGGCCTACCGCCGGATCCTCGAGGGGCTGCCGGTCGTCATCCGGCCGGAGGAGCTGATCGTGGGCTCCAACTCGGTCGCCCCCCGCGGCTGCCAGACCTACCCCGAATATTCGTGGGAGTGGCTGGAGGCGGAGCTGGACACCGTGGCGACCCGCGAGGCCGACCCATTCTTCATCTCCGAAGACACCAAGGCGCGCCTGCGCGCCGTCCATCCGTACTGGAAGGGAAAGACCACCTCCGAGCTCGCCGCCGCCAACATGGACCCGCTCGCGCTGGACGTGTTTCTGCACCACGGCGTGTTCACGGTCGGAAACTACTTTTACAACGGTGTCGGACACCTGTGCGTCGACTATCCGCGCGTGATCCGCGAGGGCTACCGCGGCATCGAGCGCGAGGCGCTGGACCGCCTCGACCGTCTCTGTCCCGCCGCGCCGGACTACGCCGAGCGCCGCAACCTGCTGCTCGCCGTCGTCGAGACCTCGGAGGCCACCATCGCCTACGCCGGCCGCTACGCCGCGCTGGCGCGGGACATGGCAGAGAAAGAAAAGGACCCGACCCGCCGCTCGGAGCTGGAGCAGATCGCCCTGACCTGCGACCGCGTCCCCGCCGAGGGCGCGCGCAGCTTCCGCGAGGCCTGCCAGGCCTTCTGGTTTGTCCAGCAGCTGCTCCAGATGGAGTCCAGCGGCCACTCGATCTCCCCCGGCCGCTTCGACCAGTATATGTACCCGTACTACAAGGCCGATCTGGAAGCCGGCCGCATCACCCCCGAGCAGGCGCAGGAGCTGATCGACTGCGTCTGGATCAAACTCAACGACCTCAACAAAGTCCGTGACGCCGAATCGGCCAAGGGCTTTGCCGGTTACGGCCTGTTCCAGAACCTGATCGTCGGCGGCCAGACCCGCGACGGCCGCGACGCCACCAACGACCTCTCCTATATGTGCCTCGAGGCGGCGATGCACGTGCGCCTGTCGCAGCCGTCGCTGTCCATCCGCGTCTGGGACGGCTCGCCGCAGGACCTGCTGCTGAAAGCCGCGTCTGTCACCCGTGAGGGCCTCGGCCTGCCCGCCTACTACAACGACGGCATCATCATCCCCGCCATGACGGCGCGCGGCATCCCGCTCGAGGAGGCGCGCGACTACTGCATCATCGGATGCGTCGAGCCGCAAGTAGCCGGAAAGACCGACGGCTGGCACGACGCCGCGTTCTTCAATATGTGCCGCCCCTTGGAGCTCGTCTTTTCCAACGGCGTCGACCGCGGCGTGCAGATCGGTCCGCGGACCGGCGAGCTGTCCGCGCTCGACACCTTTGAAAAATTCTTCGACGCGTACAAACAGCAGGAGGCCGCCATGATCCGCCTGCTGGTCAACGCGATCAACGCCGTCGACGCGGCCCACGCGGCGCGCTGTCCGCTGCCGTTCCAGTCCTCGATGGTCGCCGACTGCATGGAGCGCGGCCGGTGCGTGCAGGAGGGCGGCGCGCACTACAACTTCTCCGGTCCGCAGGGCTTCGGGATCGCCAACATGACCGACGCGCTGCTCGCCGTCCGCGAACTGGTCTACCAACAAAAGAAATATACGCTGTCCGGACTCAAAGAAGCGCTCCAAAAGAACTACGGCCGGGGCCTGCCCGCCGAACGCGCGCTGGAGCTGACCGTGGCCGTCGCGGCCGAACTGACCCAAAACGGAAAAGCCCCCGCCGACCGCGAGATCCGCGCCGTCTACGAGCGGCTGACCCGCGACAGCGCGTCCACCCCCGCCGAGCGCGCCGTCTACGACGCGATGCTGCGCGACATGGACGCCCTGCCGCATTACGGAAACGACATCGAAGAGGTGGACCTGTTCGCCCGCGAGGTGGCCTACACCTACACCCGCGAGATCGAAAAGTACCGCAACCACCGCGGCGGCATCTTCCAGGCCGGTCTCTATCCCGTATCGGCCAACGTGCCGCTCGGCGCGCAGACCGGCGCGACCCCCGACGGCCGGCTGGCCTGCACCCCCATCGCCGACGGCGTCGGCCCCGTCTCCGGCCGCGACCGCAAAGGCCCCACCGCCGCCGCCAACTCGGTGGCGCGGCTGGACCACGGCATCGCCTCCAACGGCACGCTCTTCAACCAGAAGTTTCACCCCTCCGCCCTCGCCGGAATGGAAAGTCTCGCCAAGTTCGTGGCCCTCATCCGCGGCTTCTTTGACCAAAAGGGGATGCACATGCAGTTCAACGTCGTCAGCCGCGAGACCCTGCTCGACGCGCAGAAACACCCCGAAAAATACAAGTCCCTGGTCGTCCGCGTCGCGGGCTACTCGGCGCTGTTTACCACCCTGTCCCGCAGTCTCCAGGACGACATCAACGCCCGCACCGAGCACGCCTTTGACCGCTGACGCCCGGCCCGCGCCGCCCGTCTGACAAGCGGGCCGCCCGCTCCGTCTGACCGGCCTCCGCGCCGCGCGATACCCGCACCACCGGAGAGACCGGCCTCCGCGCCGCCCGGTTTGAAAGAAAACGCGCCGCCCGGCCATACCGGGCAGAACGACCGCCCCTCGCCGCCCGACAGCGGCGAAAGCACCGTCTGAAAGGCAAAACCCCCACCCACTATACCAAAAAAGGAGAACACATGACAAACGAAAGGGATGTCAAAGGCCGCATATTCGATATACAGCGGTACTCGATCCATGACGGGCCGGGCATCCGCACCATCGTGTTTTTCAAGGGATGCGGCCTGCGCTGCCGCTGGTGCTGCAACCCCGAGTCCCAGCGCCGCGACCCCGAGCAGATGGAGCGCGGCGGCCGCGTCGAGACGGTCGGGCGCGACGCCACGGTGGCCGAGGTGATGGCCGAGATCCTGCGCGATCTCCCGTACTACAAACGCTCGGGCGGCGGCGTCACCCTCTCCGGCGGCGAGTGTATGCTCCAGCCCGACTTTGCGGCGGCCCTGCTCGCCGCCTGCCGCGCGGCGGGACTGCACACCGCGGTCGAGACGGCGGGCTTCGCCCCACGAGAAAACATCGAGCGGGTGCTGCCGCTGGTGGATCTGGTGCTCATGGACCTCAAACACACCGACCCCGACAAGCACCGGGCCTGGTGCGGCCAGCCAAACGACCGGATCATCGACAACGTCCGCTATATCGCCGCACACGCCCGCGAGACGGTCGTCCGCGTCCCGGTCATCCCGGGCTTCAACGACGACGAACCGACCGTCCGCTCCATCGCCCGCTTTGCGGCTTCGCTGCCGGGCGTCAGAGAGCTGCATCTGCTCCCGTATCACCGCCTCGGCTACGACAAATATATCGGCCTCGGCCGTCCCTACGGCATGGGCGACGTCCCGCCGCTTTCGCAGGAGCGCGCGCGGGCGCTGTTGTCGGTCGCCGAGGAGAGCGGCCTCGCCTGCCGGATAGGAGGATAACATGACCATTGAGGAAAAAATGCGTATTGTACAAGAACTGGTGCCCGGCAAACAGGTCACCCTCGCGCATCTGATCGCCCATCCCGACCCGGTCCTGTACGTCAAGATGGGTCTGACCGCCACCGAGACCGAGACCACCGAGGCCATCGGGATCCTGACCGTCACGCCCCCCGAGGCGGCGGTCATCCTGGCCGACGTCGCCACCAAGGCTTCGGGCGTCACCCTCGGCTTTGTCGATCGCTTCAGCGGCACCGTGATCGTCACCGGCACGGTCTCGCAGGTCGAGGCGGCGCTGGAGCGCGCCCGCGACTACGCGCGGGACAAACTCGGCTGCGCGGCGTGCGAGCTGACCAAGACCTGACGACCGCGCCGCCCGCCTCTCCGCGCCGCGTCAAAGACAGAGCGCCGACGCCGCCCGTCTCCCCGCTCCAAAAAGCCCCACCCCAAAAAAACGTCCGCCGCCCCCAAAAACGCGCCGTGACCGACAGGACCCGCTATGAAAAAAGTATTGCTCATCGGCCGCTCCGAAGCGGGAAAGACCACCCTCGCCCAGCGTCTGCTCGGCGAGGAGCCCCGCTATCACAAGACGCAGGCCGTCACGCTGGTCGGCCCGATCATCGACACGCCGGGCGAATACTGCCAGCGCGCCGAATATGCCAAAGCGCTCGCCCTCTACGCCTACGAGGCCGACGTCGTGGCGTTGGTCGTGTCCGCCGACGAGCCGTTCATGCTCTTTTCTCCCGGCATCACGTCGCTTGTCAACCGCGAGGTCGTCGGGGTCGTCACCGGCGTCGACAAACCCGGCGCGCGCCCCGATCTCTGCGACTCCTGGCTGCGTCTGTGCGGCTGCCGCCGCCTCTTTCACATGGACGCGCTGCACGGCGAGGGCGTGGGAGAACTACTCGACTATCTCGGCGCCGACGGCAGCCCCGCCCGCCCGCCGGACGAAACAAAGATACGGCGATCTCCCGCCGAGCCGATAAAGACGGCAAAGAAGACGCCGAAAAAGGTGCCAAAACAGACCGAAAAATGACCAAACCCCCGTCGGATACAAGCGGCAAACGGACCACAAGACGCCCGCCGTCGGTCTCCGGGACAGGAAAGGACAACCATGAAGGA
>JAGDBW010000142.1 GCA_017958845.1 Clostridia bacterium
CGCCCGCCTCCGTCTGGTCCGCTCCCTCCCCGTTGTCCCGCCTTTCCCCCGCCCCCCGTGTCAAAAAAACGCGCGATTTCCCCAAAACAGAGAGCCGAAGCGTTGGCTTCGGCTCCTCTGTTTTTTCGCGTATGCGCGCCGCTCCCGCGGCGTCCCTCGGTCGGTTTTTACGCGCCGCTCCCGCGGCGCTCTTTTGTCGGCGGTCAGAGCGTCCCGCTCTCGTGCCGCGGCTCGTCCCCCGCGTCCTCTCTCTCTTTTTCTTCTTCGCGCCGGCCCGCTCCCTGCGAGAGCCAGATGAGCAGGACGCTGACGTCGGCCGGGTTGACCCCGCTGATGCGCGCCGCCTGTCCGATGGACACGGGGCGGATCTCGGAGAGTTTCTGGATGGCTTCGAGACGCAGGCCGGTCAGTTTTTTGTAGTCGATGTCGGGGGGTATCTTTTTGTTTTCGAGTTTTTCGTTGCGTTTGGCCTCCGCGATCTGGCGGCGGATGTAGCCCTCATACTTGATCTGCATCTCGGCCGTCGTCCGCACCCGCGCCGGCAGAGCAGGCCGTGCGGGATCGAGCGGCGCGAGCGACGCGTAGTCCCACTCGGGCCGACGCAAAAGTTCTGCCAGCCGCACGCCCGCCGAGAGCGGCGTCGAGCCGTGTGCGGCGAGAAAGCGATTGGTCGTCTCGTCCGCCGGCACGCGCACGCTCTCCAGCCGCTCGATCTCCCGCTCGATCTCCTCCTTGCGGAGCCGGAAGGCGGCGTAGCGCTCCTCCCCCAGCAGCCCCGCCTCGTGTCCGATCTCGGACAGACGCAGGTCGGCGTTGTCCTGCCGGAGCAGCAGTCTGTATTCCGAGCGCGAGGTCATGATGCGATAGGGCTCGTCCGTCCCCTTGGTCACCAGGTCGTCGATGAGCGTCCCGATATAGGACGAGGCGCGCGGCAGGATCACGGGCGGACGGCCGAGACAGAACCGCGCGGCGTTGATGCCCGCGATCAGGCCCTGCGCGGCGGCCTCCTCGTAGCCGGAGGTGCCGTTGAACTGTCCCGCGCCAAAGAGACCCTCGATGGACTTGAACATCAGCGAGGCGTCCATCTGGATGGGGTCGGCGCAGTCGTACTCGATGGCATAGGCGTAGCGCATGATCTCGGCGTGCGCGAGGCCCGGCAGCGTGCGGATCATCTGTTCCTGCACGTCCACCGGCATCGAGGTCGAGAGACCCTGCAGGTACATCTCGTCGGTATAGAGCCCGCACGGCTCCAAAAAGAGCTGGTGCCGTTCCTTGTCGGCAAAGCGCACCAGTTTGGTCTCGATCGAGGGACAATACCGCGGCCCGGTGCCGGTGATGTCGCCCGCGTACAGGGCGCTGTCCGCCAGGTGCTCGCGGATGACGCGATGGGTCTCGGCGTTGGTATAGAGGACGTAGCAGCTGACCCGGCCGGCACTTGCCCGCGCGGCCTCCATGTCGGTCTCAAACGAAAAAGGGGTGGGGGTTTCTTCTCCTTTTTGCTCTTCCAGCTGCGAAAAGTCGATGGAACGGCGGTTGATGCGGGCGGGCGTCCCGGTCTTGAAACGGCGGAGCCGCACCCCCGCCGCCGACAGCGACGCCGAGAGCGAGGCGGCCGCCGTCATCCCGTCGGGGCCGGCGGCATAGTTCTTGTGTCCCACAAAGACGCGACTGTCGAGAAAGGTGCCGGTGGCCACCACCACCGCCTGCGCGAGGATGGTCTCGCCCAGCGACGTCTCCACCCCGACCACCCGGCGGCGGCCCGTTTCGGGATCGTCGCGGGTCAGCAGCCGCGTCGCCTCCGCCTGCAGCAGCCGCAGACGCGGGGCGGTCTCCAGCGTGTGTTTCATCCGCTCCCGGTACCTGAAGCGGTCGGCCTGCACCCGCTTGGAATGCACGGCCGCCCCTTTGCCCAGGTTGAGGGTGCGGGACTGGATGGTCACGGCGTCGGCCGCGCGGCCCATCTCGCCGCCCAGCGCGTCGATCTCAAAGACGAGATGCCCTTTGCCCGTCCCGCCGATGGAGGGATTGCAGGGCATATTGCCCACCGCGTCCAGGTTGAGTGTGAGCAGCACCGTCTCCACGCCCATGCGGGAGGCGGCCAGCGCGGCTTCGATGCCGGCGTGCCCCGCTCCGATGACGAGGACGGAGGTTTGTTTGCGGTCCATGTGTATCCTTCTTTTCTCAAAGAATGTTTGGTGGTCTCCCGCGCTCCGGCGCGGGGCGGGGCGATCAGCGGATCGGGCAGATCGCGTCCATGTCGCCCTTGACGATCACGCCGGCGGGGACGCAGCCGCGCACCCGGGTCAGGGGATAGACGCGGCTGCCGCGTCCGACCACCGAGCCGGGGCAGAGCACGCTGTTGCAGCCGACGTCGGCCCCGTCGCCCAGGATCGCCCCCAGCTTGCGCAGGCCGGTCTCGACGACCTCTTCTCCGTCTTTGACGCTCACGTTTCCGTGGTCGCCTTTAAAGTTGGAGGCGATGACCCCGGCGCCCATGTGGGCCTTGCAGCCCAGCACCGAGTCGCCGACGTAGTTGTAGTGCGGGACCTGTACGCCGTCAAAGAGGACGGCGTTTTTGATCTCGGTGGAGTTGCCGACCACGGCCCCCTCCCCGATCAGGGCCGACCCGCGCACAAACGCCCCCGGCCGCACCTCTGTCCCCGCCCCGATGATGCAGGGCGCGCCGACGTAGGCGTTCGGAAAGACCACGGCGGTGCGGTGGATCCACACGCCCGGCTCGGGCGTGTCGTACTCGTCTTTCGGCAGTTTTTCGCCCAGAGCGAGGATCAGCTCGCCCAGGCGCGGCAGGATCTGCCAGGGATAGTCGGTCTCCTCAAACGCTTCGCGCAGCAGCGTGTGCGACAGGTCGAAGAGGTCTTTGGTGTGCGGGACGGCCATGGCGGGCTCCTTTCGTCCGGCGGCGGTCGACCGCGCCGCGTCGTCGGGTCTCGATCCGACGGCGGGCTTTTTGGGGGTCGCCCGCGCTGTTTTTCTTACCAAAATCATATACCACAAAGGCCCAAAAGTCAACCCGCCCCCCGCCGCAAAAAAGCCCCGCGCCTCCTTCTTTTTCGCCCTGGTCCCTCTTTTTTTGACGGCCGGGCTTTTTCCCGGCTGCCTCGCCCCCAAAAAAAGCGCGCGGCCGAAAAACCGCGCATATCCCGCCGCGACCGAAGCGCGGCATATCCCGCCGCGCCGAAAAAAGCCGCCGCGACCCCAAAAACAACCGCGCCCTCGTCCCGCGTATCGCTTCGCCCTCGCCCGCGCGTGCTTTCCCCGGCGCTTGTCCGCCTGCCTTTTTCGGCTATCTGTTGTTTGTCCCGCCCGACCCCCTTGACAGCCCCCCGTTTGTTTTATATACTATGAATATAAAGAGAGAAAATATATTTTTGTTTTTTGTGGACTTTGCGACCGTCCCGCCCCGACTCTTTGCGTTTTGTCCCCTTTGTCACGCCCACGACCATTACAACCAAAAAGGAGAACGCCATGAAAAAGATCTTGTGCCTGCTTTGCGTCTTGCTGATGCTGACCGTATGTCTGTCTGCCTGCAAGAAAAACAAAGGGAACGATCCCGAGCCGACGTCGCCCGCCGACGTCATCACCGAGCCGCAGGGGAGCGAGCCGGCTTCCGATCCCTCCACCTCCGCCCCGTCTTCGGACTACACCATCACCTATGAGTTGAACGGAGGCGAAAACGACCCGTCCAACAAGACCACCTACACCGGACGATCCACCGTCTACCTCAACGACGCGACCCGCACGGGCTACACCTTCCTCGGCTGGTACGACAATCCGGATTTCAGCGGCGACCGCCTCTACTCCATCGCCAAAGGCACCAACCGCGATATCACCCTCTACGCCAAATGGCAGGAAGTGATCGTCAACGTCACCTACCATCTGGGTGCTGACGACGCGATCAACAGCACCGCCAACGCCACGTCGTTCTCCTATCACGAGAGCGCGGTGGTCACGCTGGCCGAGCCGGTCCGCTCCGGCTACATCTTCCGCGGGTGGTACACCGCCGAGACCATGACCGAGGCCACCCGCGTGCAGACGCTCTCCCGCGCCTCGCTCGAAGCCGTCGATCTGTGGGCCAAGTGGGAAAAAGCCCCCGATCGCTGGGTGACCACGCCCCCGGTCGTGCTGCCCAACCACGACGAGACCGTCCCGGCCGGCCGTAAGCTCATCATCGACATGTCGGACGGCCCCACCGGCGGCACGGGTTTCGCCACCTACTACGCGGGCGACCGCACGCCCGTGTTTGCAGAGAAGGCAAACGGCGACCCCGTCCTCCACTGGGCCGACCTGCTGACCAAATCCCAGATGCGCATCTTCAACTCCGCCCACAAGGACCTCTCGGCCTACAACGGCGTCGAGTTCTGGATGTATAACGCCAACGCGCACGGCGGCAGCTTTGTCTTTCTGCTCGGCACCGACAACCGCGCCAAGGTCCACCTGATCACCCTCGACTGGACCGGCTGGAAAAAGATCTACATCGACTTTGCCTCCCCCTCGATGCAGACCTGGACCTGGCAGAAAAACGACCTGGTCTACAGCACCTCGCAGATCGACGCCTTTATCTGCCTGTCCACCGGCTGGGGCGCCAACATCTCCGACGGCGAAGCTTATCCCTACTCCTACGTCTACATCGACGACATCTACGCGGTCGGGAACGGCTCGATCTACCAGCCCGATCCCGCGTCCTTTACCTCCTCCGACTTCGAAGCCGTCAAGACGCGCTGGGTGGAGCTGCTGGTCGGCACCGCCGCCCTCAACGGCACGGATATCAACGTCTCGAACTACGCCGACTCCATGAACACCGCTGCCAACCGCACGTACCTGTGGAGCGACAAAAAGACGCTCACCACCGAAGTCGGCGTCTATGACAACTATGCCCGCGTCTACGACATGGCCCGCGCCTGGGCCATGCCCGGCTCCACTCAGTACTACGACGCTGCCTTGCTCGCCAAGATCGTCTCCGCCCTGACGTTCCTCAACGAGTATGACGCCGACGGCGACGGCACGCCCGGCTGCTACGGGCAGAACGTGTCGGTCAGCCGCCCGGGCAACTGGTGGCACTGGCAGATCGGCACGCCGGAATACCTCGTCAACACCCTGATGCTCATCGAGGACGCGGTGGACGCCTCCTTCATCGCCCGGATGCTGGAGCCGGTCGACATCTGCTCGCCCGTCCCCGCCATGACCATGGCCAACCGCACCTGGATCGCCTGGCCGGCCATCGGCTCCGCCCTGCTCGCCGGCAGCGGGGAGCGGGTGGTCACCGACATCCAGGCCCTGATCACCGTCTTTGACCACGTCACCACCGGCGACGGCTTCTATGACGACGGCTCCTTTATCCAGCACAACAAACTCTCCTACATCAACGGCTACGGCACCAGCTACTTTGGCTCGATCTCGGATGAGATCTACATCTTTGCCGGCACGGCGTTCGACGTCGACGTGGGCGGGCAGACCCTCTCCGCCTACTGCACCGCGCAGGTGATGGATGAGCTCTTCAACAGCTGGGAGCCCTTTATCTACCGCGGGACCACCATGTGGACCACCTCCGGCCGCGGCATGGGCGTCAGCTCCGGCGCGGGCACGCTCGGCTCGGTCGTCCAGATCATCCCCTACGCCTCGACCGCCGACGCGGAGCGCTTCTGGAGCATGGTCAAGTACTTTGAGACCGACGCCGGCACCTTCTCCTCCATCTCCGGCAACGTCAAGACGGTGGCCAAATCCGTCTACAACGCCTACGCCGCCCGCACCGATGTCGAGCCGCGCTCCGGCTACTACTTTGCGCACGTCTACGCGGCCATGGACCGCGTGACGGCCCGCACCGAGTCCTACACGGCCCTGCTGGCCATGTCCTCCACCCGCATCTACCGCTTTGAAGCCATCAACAACGCGGGCTCGAGCGGCTGGTATCTCGGCGACGGCGTGCTGCTGCTCCACGGCGGCAACGCGAGTGACTATCAGAGTGCCCGCTATTCTTCTATGGACAAACTGCGCATCCCCGGCACCACCGTCTCCTCCTACAAGCGGGAGAACGTCGGCTACACCACCGACACGGGCCTGCTCAACCGCAACGCCTTTGTCGGCGGCGCCTACAGCGACGACTACGCCGCGGCGGCCATGTTCCTGGCCTACTCGACCGCCTACAAGATGGGCAACTTTGTCTCCGACCTCGTCGCCCAAAAGGCCTACTTC
>JAGDBW010000143.1 GCA_017958845.1 Clostridia bacterium
CGCCGCCGTCGAGGTAGAGCGTCTGGTCGGGGGTGGTGGTGATGGACTTGACGGCGAAACTGACGACGTCTTTCATATACAGTTTGACGGATTTGCGCGCCAGCACGTAGCGGCCTTTGCCGGAGAGGCGTGCCATGGAGCAGACCAGCGGGATGCCCTTGGACTCGGCGGTGATCAGCACGTCGAACGCGGGCGCGAGCGCCAGCAGTTCTTTGGCGCAGGCCTCGGTCAGTTCGGTGTCACCGAACATGACGAAGGCGCCGATGGAGAGGTGTTCGTTGATGGGGCAGATGGGCAGATGCCGCTCATAGCCGGCGATGGTCAGCGTATATTCCATGTTGGCATTTCTTCTTTCTTTCGTTTTCCGGTCGGTGGGCCGGTGTTTTCCAAAACTGTATTATAGCGCATTTCGCCGTGGTTTGCAATCGGGGCGCAACAAAAAAAACGAACGAAAAGAAAAGTTTGCCGCGTCGGAAAAGAAACGCCGGCGGCGACGGAAAAGAAGGAGCGGAGGACGCGGAGAGCGGATCGGCAGAAAAAACGGGAGGGAGGTCGGATTTTTTTGCTTTTTCGGAGGGGGTTTGGGCTGTTCAGGGCGTTTTCAGGCGGCCGAAGCCGTCGAAAAAGCTTTCGCCGGCGAGCAGACGCGCCTTGACGGTACGGCGGAGCGAGGTATCCTCGGGCAGGTCCCGCGACGGCGTGTCGGAGGGGACGGAAAAGAGCCAGCGGCACAGCTCCGAGGGGTCGGCGGTCGGGCGGATCGCAAAGCGGTCGGCAAAGGACCGGATGCGGGAGGCGGAGGAGAGCAGCGGATACAGCTCGCATGACAAGAGCCAGCTGTGGCAGACGAAGGGGAGGTCGACGAAGGCCGGCTCATGCGCCGCGAGGTAGGCGCGGGCGCGCTCCAGCGAATCGTCCACCGCCGCGGGCGAGAGATCCGCGCCCGTGGGGATATGCACCGAGACGAAACGCTCGCCGTCCCGCGTCGTGTGGAGTTCGAACTCCAACGCGCCGAGGCGGACGATGAGCATCGACGTCTGCCGCCACGTCCACCAGTCGCGGTCAAAGGCGGGACGGCCGTCGATGCGCCGGGTCTCCTCCAGAAAGCGGGGGAAGCAATCCATGGTGGCAAAGTAGACCTCGTCCGGTACGCCGCGCGCCCGATAGACGGAGTGGAGACGTGCGGCCGCGTCGAGCTGGAGCGCGAGCATCCGGAAACCGTCAGGGTCGGGCGCAAGGTACGCCCGGGCCTCACGGAAGGCCTCCTCCGCCCTGCCCCGCTCCGTCAGGCGACAGGCGAGGTCACGGGCCGTCTCGTCCCCCGACAGGTCGGGCAGGCGGTCGAGCACGTCCCGCGGCAGACCGAGGCGCTCACCGAGCGCGGCGGCCGATGCAGCAAAGGCGGTATGCGCCGCGGTGGGGGTTGTCTCTTTTTTCATTTTATCTGTCCTTTCATTTTTTGAGGCCGCAGCGGACGGCCAGACGGGCAAAGGCCGGCAGCGAGCGACGGATCACGTCGGGGGCGACGCAGTAGGCGATACGGACGTAGCCGGGGGTGCCGAAACTGTCGGAGGGGACGAAGAGGATCTCTTCTTTTTTCGCCTCCTCGGAAAACGCCGCCGCGTCGGGCAGGGGCGAGCGGACGAACAGATAGAACGCGCCGTCGGGGCGGACGCAGTCAAAACCGTCCTCGGTGAGGGCGTCGAAGAGCAGGTCGCGGTTGGCGCGATAGACCGAGAGGTCAGCCGTCATGCCCGGGCAGGCGGTGATGAGCTTTTGCATCAGGGAGGGGGCGCAGACAAAGCCCAGCGCGCGGCCCGCGCCGCAGATCGCGGCGAACACTTCCCCGCCCTGCGGCATGTCCGGCGCGAGGGCGATATAGCCGATGCGCTCGCCGGGGAGGGAGAGCGACTTGGAGTAGGAGTAGCAGACGACGGTGCGGGGGTAGAGTTTCATTGGCGAGTCGGCGACCGGTCGGTCGTAGACCAGTTCGCGGTAGGGCTCGTCGGAGATCAGGTAGACCGGGCGGCCGACGCGTTCGCTCGCGCGGGCGAGGGCATCGGCCAGTCCCGCCATGACCGCGGGGGTATAGGCGACGCCGGTCGGGTTGTTGGGTGTGTTGACGATCAGGGCGCGGGTGCGCGGGGTGACGGCCGCGGCGATCGCCGGCACGTCGGGCTGAAAATCGTCGGGGCGGCACGGCACGACGACCGGGACGCCGCCGGCGCGCTCGACAAAGACGCGGTATTCGGGGAAAAAGGGCGAGAGCAGGATCACCTCGTCGCCCGGCTCGCACAGGGCGCTCAGCGTCACGGTCAGCGAGGCGGCGGCGCCGCAGGTGACGTAGACGTCCTCGGGGCGCACAGGCACGCCGAAACGGCGGCGATAGTCCTCAGAGATGCCCACCCGTGTCGAAAAAGCGCCGGGTCCGGAGGTGTAGCCGTGCAAAGCGACGGGCGGCTCGTCGCGCACCAGCGCGAGCAGAGCGTCGGTCACGGCCGCGGGCGGGGGGACGCTGGGGTTGCCGATACTGAAGTCAAAGACGTTTTCTTCTCCGATCTCGGCCCGGCGGCGCAGACTGTACTCGAAGATCGCGCGGATCACCGAGGGGGACGCGCCGAGGGCGTACATGGCGGGGTTGTAGGCGTTGTGCGGCATAAGCGGCATCCTTTCAGAGGGTGTAGGTGACTTTGGTGGCTTTTTGGACGGTCTCTTTGCCGCCGGCCTTTACCGTCAATTTGATCTCCTGAGGGGAGGGGTTTGTGACGGAAAGGATCGTTTTGGCTCCTTCTTTGTGCCATTCGACCAGGATCAGGCCGTAGGGCGTGGGGACGGAGCCGCTCATCTCGTCAAACCAGCCGCAGCGCGGCGCGACGGTGGCACAGCGGTAGCCGTCTTCGGTCGGGCGGACGCCGAGCAGCGCGGCCGACATCTCGTAGAGGGGCGCGGAGGACCAGCCGTGACACTCGCTGCGGGGGTCGTCGGGGTTTTCGCACCAGGTGGTGCAATGCCAATCGAGCATGGTCTTCCAGCCCTCGAACACGGACGGGGCAAACTCGTCGTAGAGATCGGTCCGCTCCAGCGCGCGGAAGAGGTAGTGGTTCATCGAGAAGGTGCACTTTGAGACCGGCTCGGTCATGACGCGGCGCATCATCTCGCGCGCCCGCTCGCCGGTCACGGCTCCGGACAGCACCGCCCACAAAACCGGGTGCTGGGCGAACTCGGCGCGCTCGGGCGTGTTGCGGAACAGGCCTTTGGCGCGGTCAAAGCCGTAGGCGAGACCGGCGGCGTTGGCGGCCTGAGCGCGGGCGAGGTAGTCCTCGGCCTGGCCCCGGCGTCCGACGGCGCGGCAGAGATCGGCGGCGGCCCGGAGCGTGTAGGCGTAGAGGAAGGTGTAGGCGATCAGCGGCTCGGTCGTGGAGCCGTCGGGGGTGCCGGTGGAGCCCCATTCCGGCGCCCAGTCGAGGAAGGGCCAGTAGACGCTCGGGCCGACCAGTCCCCGCTCGTCGAGCAGGTTCTCAAAGGCGGTCATGACCTTTTCGGCTGTGCCGAGCATCTTTTTTATGAACGCGAGGTCGCCGGTGTAGCGCAGATAGTCGCGCAGCATCAGCACCCAGAACAGCGAGAAGGAGGGGATGACCTGGACGACCACCGAGGGGTAGTTGGCCTGGATCATGCCGTCGGGGAGCTGGGAGGCGGCGAGGTCGGAGAGGGACTTGCGCGGCAGGGCGGCGTCGGCGGTCATGCGCAGGGTAAAGAGCATCTGCAGGCCGGAGTCCATGTCGTACTGCTGCTGTTCGTAGAACGGGCAGTCGACGTAGTTGTCGTGCGCGCAGGCCATGACCGTGTGGCGGCTGATCTCCCACATCTTTTCAAACGCGGGATCGGAGCAGGTGACGCGGCCTTCGTCGCCCATCGGGTAGTAGTAGGGGGAGAAGGTGAGATCCGTCACCTCAAAGTCGGCGTCGGCCACGAGGCGCAGGTAGCGGAAGGCGCGCCAGTAGAACGGGGAGAAGGTCATCTCGCCGCTCTCGGTAAATATGAGGGTGTCAAAGGGGCCGCGGATCTCGCCGTCGGGGTCGTCGCGCAGGGTCTTGTGCGCGCGGCCGTTTTCGTCATAGCGGGCTTTGCACTCGGCGGCGATCACGCGCAGGGTCGTGCCGGCCGCGGCTCTGACGCGCAGGCGGATATAGGCGCACTCGTAGCGCCCCGCGTCGTACTCGGCCGAGCGGGCGTCGCCGCAGAGGCGTATCATCGGGCGGGGGGCGTCGGGGGTCAGGTGGGGGATCGGGCGCGGCGTGAGCGGGTAGGTGGCGCGCACGCCGTATTCGTTGAAACAGCGGTTTTCGGGCCGGCCGTCCTCAAAATCCACGACGGGGATCGGGGCGAAACGGTCCGGGCCTCGCTGCGTCTCGACCGGCGGGATGGAGCGGATGAAGCCGGGGAACTCGCGGAAGCGTTTGTTTTCGTAGCGCTCGCAGGTCCAGCTCTGCGCCGACGAGACGACGGGCGTCTCGCTTCCGTCGGGCAGGGTCAGCGCGCCGTCGAACCAGAGGGCGGGATAGCGTTCGCGGAACAGCGAGATCCACACGCCGTCGGTGACGTGGAGCACGTCGACGGACAGCACGTTTTCGCCCTCGCACAGGTACGGGGTGAGATCGACGGTCTCGTAGTGGCGCTCGCTTTGGGTACCGTGGCAGGGGCCTTCGACGACGAAACGTCCGTTGACGGACAGGCGGTAGCGGCTGTCCGCGCTGACGCGGGCGGACAGGCACGCGCCGGCGGGCAGGGTCAGGCGGTGTGAAAAGCGGTACAGACGGCTGTCGGGCGACAGATCGTCGGCGCGGATCCAGACGGCTTTGGACATGGCGGTCACCTCTTGTTCTGAGCGGACAAAACGCACGGATCGTGCTTGGATTTTGTCCTTGGATGTGGTATAGTAATATTGTATCATAAAAAACCGGATCGTTCAACGGAAAATCCGTCGGACGACCGCGCGAAAGGAAAAAAGGACAAGAATGTTTGGCACAAAGAAGAAGGCGATCACCTTTAGCTACGACGACGGCGTGACCCAGGACGTGCGGCTGATCGCGCTGTTTGACAAATACGGGATGAAGGGGACCTTTAATCTCAACTCGGGGCTGATGGGCCTGCCGGGAGAGCTGGTGCGCGAGGGCGCGACGGTCTCTCACGTCAAGATCCCGCGCGACGAGGCCCCGCAGGTCTATCGCGGCCACGAGGTCGCCGCGCACACCGTCACCCACCCCAACCTGACAGAGGTGTCGGACGAGGCGGAGATCGTGCGGCAGATCGAGGAGGACCGCGCGGCGCTCTCGGACATCTTTGGGTACGAGGTGCGCGGCTTTGCCTATCCGGGGGGGCGGCCGAACTTTGACGACCGGGTGGCGGGGATCGTGCGCGCGAAAACGGGCGTATCCTTTGCGCGGACGACGGCGTCGACGCTGGCCTTCGGACTGCCTCGGGACCCGATCGTGCTGAAGCCGACGGTGCATCAGCACAGCCAGTTTTCGGAGATGGAGCGGCTGCTGGACGAGTTCCTCTCGGCCGAGGCCGAGGAGCCGATGCTCTTTTATATCTGGGGGCACGCGTACGAGTTGGATATCCGCGACGAATGGGAGCGGCTGGAGCGTTTCCTCGACCGGGCCGCGGGACACGACGACGTGTTTTACGGGACGAACAGTCAATGTCTGTCCGGTCGGGTGTGAGCCTGACAAAACATATTTTTTTGATACATAAGAGGCAATCATCATGACCAACAAAGAAAGAGTACTGAAAACACTGGCGTTTGAGAAAACCGACCGCACGCCGTTTGCCGTGCTCAACGGCCAGATGTGGATCGCCGCGCGGCACGGGCTGACCATGGCGGGGCTGCTGGATCTGCCGGACGCCGGCGCCCGGCTGCTCGTCGACGCCTATCGGGAGATCGGGACCGAGATCATGACCTCCGGCTGCGCCGCCGCCTGGCCGATGATGGCGGTCATGGGCGGCAAGGTCGACATGGACGCGCTCTCGGCGGAGATCCTCGCGCGGCCGCTATCTTCTCCGGGCGAGATCCGCGGCTTTGACGTCAAAGAGGTGATCGCCGGGATGAGAGCGGATCGTTTTTACCGACGGACGCTGACGCAGATGCGCCGGATGCGGGAGATCGTCGGAGACGAGACGATGATCGGCGGCGGGTTTTTCGGGCCTTTTACCATGGCGGCGCAGATGGTGGGGGTCGAGGATTTTTTGGTGGAGATGATCGACGGCGAGGAGGAGGACGTCCGGGCGGCCGTCGACTTTGCGGCCGAGATCGTCATCGCCTATCTGGAAGATCTGATCGGGTGCGGCCTGGATCTGATCACCCTGCCGGAGCCGGTCGCCTCGGGCGACCTGATCCGCCCCTCGGACTATGAGCGCTTTGCGCTGCCGGCGGACCTGAAAGTCAAAGAACGGCTGGCGCAGAGCGGTCTGCCGATCCTGACGCACATCTGCGGCAGGACCGATCGGCTGGTGCCGATCGTGGCCGGGGCGGGTTTTGACGTCTTTTCGGTCGACTCGATCGACATGGTGAAAGCGCAACAGGACGCCGCGGGGCGGTGCGCCCTGTTCGGCAATCTCAGCCCGACCGCGATCCTGGTCGAAAAAACGCCCGACGAGGTGTATGAGATCAGTCGGGCGCTGTGTGCGGAGATGAAGCCCTACGGCGGCTTTATCCTCGCGCCGGGATGCGATCTCTCGCCGAACGTCCCGCTTGAGAATCTCCTGGCCATGGCGCGCGCCGCGCGGGAGTCGTGAGCGGCGAGCGGGAACGCCAAACGAACGAAAAAACGGATCATGGAAAGAAGCGCCGACCCCGGTCGGCGCTTCTTTCTATCACAGAGGCGGGAGCGGGGGCGGCGGCAGGGGTGTTGACGGCGGGGGAGATGGCGACGCTGAGAGGTATCGACGGCGGGGGAGATCGGCGGCGCGAGGGAACGGCGGGGGAGCAGCTGCGGGAGAGGGCGGCGCGGAAACGCGAAAATCCGTTGCGTCCGCCACGAAAAAATGGTATACTAAAAAAAA
>JAGDBW010000144.1 GCA_017958845.1 Clostridia bacterium
CAATCATGATAGGGCGCCCCTCTCTTTCCGACAAGCAGGATCGCCACAAAGACGACCGTGCCGAACAACCCGGTCACCGCCGAAAGCGGTATCTCGGCCGCCGTAAAAGTCCGCGCAAAAACGTCGGCCAAAACCATAAAGATCGCGCCGAACATGATCGTCAAAGGGATCGTTCGCGCCGTGTTTCTGCCGACGATGATGCGCACGATGTGCGGAACGACCAACCCGATCCAGCCGATCGTCCCCGCCACGGCCACGGAACCGGCCGTGAGCAGCGTCGCCATCACGATGATCATCCCGCGATAAAAACGGTAGCGGATCCCTTTCGTTTGCGCTTCTTCATAACCGAGCGCCACGATGTTGACGCGCCAGCGAATGGCAAGCGAAACGACGAGGCACACCGCCACGATCGGCAAAAGGAGCCAAACGTCTTTCATGACCGATTCTTCAAAAGAGCCCATCAGCCAAAAAGTGATGCTGGCCAGCGTGCTTTCCGTGTCGGCCATGTATTTGACAAAAGACAGACAGGCGCCCGCGAGACCGCCGACGATGATACCGGACAGGACCAGCGTCATGGATGAGCGATCGCGGAAGATACGAGACACCAGGACGGTCAGAATGACTGTCCCGATGCCGAAAACAAAGGCGAAAGCGCTGATCGCGGCAGCGGAAAAGCCGGCGACGATCGCGATGGCGGCCCCTACGCCGGCGCCGCCGGAAACGCCCAGCAGATCGGGAGAAACCAGCATGTTCTGAAACGTCTCCTGATACAACAGCCCCGACAGGCTGAGAGAGATCCCGACGAGGATCGCCACAAGCGTCCGCGGCAGGCGAAGATGGAGGATGATGCTTCTTTCGATCTCCCGGTTTTCCTGTCCGACGATCGCCTCAAAGAAAGCGCGGAGAGAGATGCGATATCTGCCCGTCGTCAGCGCCAGCGAGATCACCGCAAACAGCAAAACGAACGAAAGGAGCAAAACGGCGATCGTTCTTTTTCGTATATTCATGAATCCAGCGCACGTCCTTCGCGTGAAAGGCCGTTGAGCATATGTTCGGCTTCGCTTTCGGTCAGCTCCGCGTCAAAAAACTCCCGGCAATAGTCGATGATCATCTGTTTGACGTCAAAGTGAAAATAGGCGGGATAGAGCTTGTTTGCCTGATCGCAGAGAAACACGGGGGAGAACACGGACAGCTGTTCAAACATCGTCAGACCGATCGGGATGTTAAAGACCTGCCCGGCTTCGACGGCCGGCAGATGCATATATGGTTCCGTCGTTTTCAGCGTATTTTCCAGCGTCTTTTGATACACGCCGCCGATCACAAAGACGTCGGGGTTCTGCGCGCAGATCTCTTCCGCGGACGGCTTGTTGGTCGCAAACCGATCGTTCAGCGGATCCATGCCCAGGACGCGATAGGCGTATTCGGTAAACGAGCCGACGGTATCGGTATAACCGATCCCCTTGTTTTTGTCTCCGCGCACATAATAGACGGTTCTTGCCGCGTCGTCGTGTTTGGCCAACTCTGTTTGGATCACGGCGATCGTTTCGGCCATATGGTTTTTCCACGCGTCGACCTTGGCCGCCACCTCTTCGCTGTCCCAGATCTGCTTGACGAGATCGGCAAAGAAATACACGTACCCGTCAAAAGAAGGCGTGCCGTACAGACTCACGTTCAGCGCCGTGATGCCGTGCTCTCTCAGACCGTCGGCTATGTATTTTTCGGGAGCGAACACCAGATCGACCCCGCGGGAAAGAAACGTTTCATAACTTTCCTCGTAGGCATAGCTGTATCGCTCGGACGCGTTTTTGTCAAACACGCCGGCCCACTCGTTCTCGAGCAGGGTATAGTAGGCGCCGTCGATACAGTCGCCGAGCCCGAACGCGATCAGCAGATCATAGGTCGTCCGCGACACGCAGGCGACTTTTTTGGGGTTCTTTTTCACTTCCACCGTTTCGCCGAGCATATCGGTCACGGTGACGGTTTCGCCATCGGTCTTCCGGACAGAACAACCGGAAAACACGAGCGCCGTCTCCATCAGCAGAAACAGCGCCAAAAACAAAGATAAAAACCTTTTCATACACGCATCTCTCTTTTTTTGTGATTCGTATTTGTTTGTATTTCTTACCGGTAGCCGATCGTGCTTGTGTGCGACGCGTCTTCTTTCACGTCCCGGCGGCGAGGGGCGGCAGGCGGGAGGCGAACTCAAAGGCCAACAGGCCTATCTTTTCTTTGTCGGAGAGGCGCACGCCGCCGCCGAGACTGCGCGGCTCCCAGGTCGTGTGGTCGAGGTTGTCGGCCGCGTAGAAAAACTGGAAGAACCACGCCCCGCGAAAGTCGCACATCGCCTGCATGGCGGCGCACTCCATCTCCACGCACACCGCGCCCGCGGCGCGGCGGGCGGCGACCTTGGCCTTTGTCTCACGGTAAAAGGCGTCGGTGGTCCAGCTCACGCCGCGGGTGCAGGTGTAGCCGAGCTCGGCGCACAGGTCGAGAAAGAGCCCGGCGCCCTCCCGGTTGACCGGGATCAGATCGGCCGCGGGCGCGTAGTGATAGCTGGTCCCCTCGTCGCGGATGGCCGCGTCGGGCAGGATGATCGAGCAGTCGGCGATGCGTTTGTCCAGCACGCCGCAGTTGCCGCACAGGACGATGCGCTTCGCGCCCAGCGCCAGCACGTCCTCAAAGATGCCCACACAGGCCGGCGCGCCGACCCGCGCTTTGACAAACGCCAGGCGGCGCTCGCGGTAGATCACCTCATAGACCGGCCAGACGCCGTCTGCGTCGTGCAGGCGCGTGATGATCCGCCCGCCGAGCAGCGCCGCCAGCCGCTCAAAGAGCGGCAGCGAAAAGACCGATACCACCGTATCGGGAAAGTCCCTGACCGGGCGCCAGATCATGCCCGGCTCGATGACCGCCCGCCGATCGGGGTCAAAATCCCGCAGACTCATATCCGGTCGCTCCTTTCGGTCGTCTTTCGTTTTCGTTTTTCCGCGTTTCTTCGGTTTCCGCGCGGCCCGCGGCCCGCCGCGTCTCTTTTCTCTTTTTATGCGTTCCGCACGGCTCACCGCGGTTTTTTCTTTTTTATACGTTCCCGCGCCGTCTCGTCGCGGCAGTCGACGCCGCGCAGTCCGGCGGACAGCGCCGGCACTTCGCGCACCCGCATCCCGGGATAAAAAGCCGTCTCCGACGGGAGATAGCCGACCTCCCGCAGGATCGGGAGCCGGTCCCGGACGACGTCGTGCCCCGGCACGCGCGCCTCGCCCGCGGTGGGATAGACCAACCCCGGCAGGGTGCGGACGGTGGTGCTTTTGCCCGCTCCGTTCGGCCCGATAAAGCCGAAAAAGTCTCCCTCCTCCACCGGGAGGGTGACGTCGCGGATGCCGCGGACTTTGCCGTAATATTTGGTCAGGCCCCGGGTC
>JAGDBW010000145.1 GCA_017958845.1 Clostridia bacterium
AACTGCCCGGGGGTGGCGACGCGGATGTTGAGTTTGAGTTCTGCCTCGTCGGGGACGACGTTGACGGCTCCGCCGCCGTGCATGGAGGCGACGTTGACCGACAGGAGCGCGGCGGGGTCGTTTTGGCGATGGAGTTCCAGGCCCCAGCGCGCCATTTCGAGCACGGCGTTGGCCGTTTTGATCTCATGGATGTAGCCGCCGTGGCCGGGAATGCCGGCAAAGGTGACGCGGTAGGTGGCGCTGCCCTTGCGGCTGACGGTATAGCGGCCGCTCTCGTGCGTGGCTTCCATCACGACGGCGTAGTCGGTGCGGGCGGCGACGTCGGACGTGACGGGCGCCGACCAGCGGCTGGAGATTTCTTCGTCGGGGTTGAAAAGCATGATGATATCCAGCGCGTCTTTGGCCGCCTGCGGCAAGGCGTCGTAGACGTAGAGGGCGGCGAGGGTGCCGGCCTTCATATCGCAGATCCCCGGGCCGTGGGCCACGTCTCCCTCGACCGAAAAGGGCGTCTCGAGGGCGGAGCCGGTCGGCCGGACCGTGTCCATGTGTCCCATCAGCAAAACGTCGTAGCGGGGTCGCTCGCCGTGGTTGGTGATGACGAGCAGATCCGCGCCCTGCTCCGGCAGGCGGACGCGGCGCACCGACAGACCGAAGCGCTCCGCGACGCGCGCGTAGGCGTCCGCCACGCGCAAAAGACCCGCGGGGTCGGCGGAGTTGGAGTCGATGTTGACGACGGTCTCAAGGTCGGAGAGGTAGTCGGAGAGGTGGAACATGGCGGGTCCTTTCTGGGGGCGCGTTCTTCTTTTTTTGTTTTTATCTTCGCTTTTTTTATCCGCTTTGTCGGGTTTTCGGCGCGGGAAGATGCGCGGCGGGCGGTCGGGCGTACGGGCAAAGGCGGTGCCGGTCAGGCATGGGTGCGGCGGGGGTTTTGGCTCTTTTCTGCCTTTTTGGGAGAGATCGGGCGGACAGGCGCGGCGATCAGTCGGGCAGATCGAAGGGGAGGAGGGTGAGGCCGGGGTTCTTTTGGATCGCCCAGTCCATCGCCCAGTCGCCGGGGAACAGGAGCAGGTAGTCGTCGGAGAAGTCCTGTAAGACCCGCGTGTCGCCGGTCAGCGTCAGCGCGGAGGGGTCGAAGCCGTCGGTCGCCGCGACGCGGCGCAGGGTGGTGTGCGGCAGATCGTAGCGGCGGTAGCCGACGCCGTACTCGTCGCGCATGCGGTATTCCAGCACGTCGAACTGCAGGGTGCCGACCACGCCCACGACGACGCGCTCGAGGCCCGACCCCGGCTCGTGAAAGATGCGGATGACGCCCTCCTGGGCGATCTGGGTCATGCCTTTGGCAAACTGTTTGCGCTTCATGGAGTCGATCTGTTCGACCACGGCGAAGTGCTCGGGGGTGAAGGTGGGGATGGGGTCGAAACGCAGGTCGCGCAGGGCGGGGTCGCAGACGGTGTCGCCGATGGCGAACACGCCCGGATCGAAAACGCCGATGATGTCGCCCGCAAAGGCCTCGTCGATCACTTCTCTCTCCTGCGCCATCATCTGCTGGGGGCGGGAGAGGCGGAAGGTCTTTTTTTCCCTCACGTGGAGATACTCGGCGGCGCGGTCGAAGCGGCCGGAGCAGACGCGCAGAAACGCGATGCGGTCGCGGTGGGCGCGGTTCATGTTGGCCTGGATCTTGAAGACGAAGGCGGAAAAGCGCGCGTCGAGCGGGTCCACCGTGACCTCGCCCGCGCGGCGCGGCAGCGGGGTGGTGGTCATGCGCAAAAAGTCCTCGAGAAACGCCTCGACGCCGAAGTTGTTGAGCGCCGAGCCGAAAAAGACCGGAGAGAGCCGTCCCGTGCGGACTTTTTCGATATCGAAATCAAAGCCCGCCGCGTCCACCAGCTCGACCTGTTCGACCAGTTCCCGGCGGCGTTTTTCGCCGATGAGGGCGTCGAGCTTTTCGACGTCGGTGACGTCGCAGGCGACGCCTTCGATGCGGCGGCGGCCGGCGTGGAACTGATCAAAGGCCAGCACCTCGCGCCGATCGCGGTCGTATACGCCGCTGAAGTCCGCGCCGCAGCAGATCGTCCAGTTGACCGTGTAGGTGCCGATCCCGAACTCATGTTCCAGCTAGTCCATCAGATCGAAGGTATCGCGCGCTTGGCGGTCGAGTTTGTTGATGAAGGTGAAGATGGGGTTGTGGCGCATGGCGCAGACGCGGAAGAGCTTGC